>JANOVD010000191.1:0-11285 GCA_031417255.1 Chitinophagaceae bacterium | reverse complement strand
AAATCATTATTCCCTGTGCATACCGCAATAATATTTGTTTTGCCAAAATAGATTTTTAAACGGCTTTATCATTCCTGCAGGCGTAAAACACAAACAGTTTTTTTCAGGTAATAATAATTGCTCATTTTTGCCGAAGCAATTATTGATCATCTACAATCATTTTTTAAGTGACCGGAACTTTTAAGGCCAATAACTCTTATAATAATTTTTTACTGTTATTGTATGGATTATTGCTAAAGCTGCCCATGTTTCTGCACCCACAGGTTCCGCAGCCACAACAGATAGACGGTTTTTTATACAAAGCCATTTTAAAATGGCTACAGCCATTAGCTGTTGGCCTGCCTGTTATTTACCCTGCTATTGCTTTTATTTTATTATTTTACCAGGCAGTTTATTTTAATAAGCTTGCAAACGATCAGCGCATCATGCAGCGCCCACATTACCTTACAGGCATGAGTTACCTGCTGATTACTTCTTTATTTAGTGATTGGAATGTTTTATCCTCGCCACTTATCATCAACAGTTTATTAATTTGGGTATGGTCTCAAATGAGTGGATTACACAATAATCAAAAACCAAAAACTGCGCTTTTCAACATTGGTATTGCCATTGGTGTTTGTACCTTTTTTTATTTTCCATCGCTGGCATTTGCTGCATTAATTATTTTTGGTCTTGCCATTACCCGGCCCTTTAAACTCGCCGAATGGCTCATTACATTATTTGGCATCATTACGCCTTATTATTTTTTATTGGCCTTTGTTTTTTTAACCAACAAATGGCAGGGCTACCAATTCCCCGGCTTTGCCGTTACCAGTCCCGTATTCGATCAATCTAACTGGGCATATGCGGCCATTGTAATTGTAATACTCAGTTTCCTTACGGGCGTATTTTATGTACAGCAAAATTTCAGGCGGCAGTTAATACAGGCACGCAAAAGCTGGAGCCTGCTTTTTTTATATTTACTGGTAGCCGTTTTTGTTCCATTTGTAAATGCCACACATACTTTCGAATATTGGATTCTTTGTGCAGTACCATTATCGGCTTTTGTTGCTGCTGCTTTTTTATATCCTGCTAAAAACTGGTTTCCTGCTGTATTACACTGGTTAATGGTGGCATTTGTAATTGTTATCAGTTACTTCGTCTGAAAATTGAAATCCTGATTGTACCTTTGTGAAGTGTTTTTTTGTTACCGGCATTTGTTTTTCATAGCATCATCGTTGTCCCGATAGCTATCGGGACTCACTTGTACGGCATCGCAATATTGAGCAACCCAACATCAACTATAAATCAACTTATATACATGAAATTCGGCGTAGTAGTTTTTCCCGGCAGTAATTGCGACAGAGATATGATTGAAGCCCTGCAAAATAATTTGCATCAGCAAGTGATTCAGCTTTGGCATAAAGACAAAGATCTGGGTATGTTCAACACCGAAGACTGTATTGTATTACCTGGCGGTTTCAGTTATGGCGATTACCTGCGTTGCGGCGCCATTGCACGGTTTAGTCCTATGATGCAAAGCGTTATTGAATTTGCCAATAAAGGCGGTAAGGTTTTGGGCATTTGCAACGGTTTTCAGATATTGTGCGAAAGTGGATTGTTGCCCGGCGTATTGTTACGCAACAGCCAGCAGCAATTTGTTTGTAAAAATATTTTTATTAAAGAAGCTGTTTCTGAAACCGGGCCGGCGCTTCAGATTCCGGTTGCACATGGCGAGGGCCGTTTTTTTGCCAATGAAACCACTTTGGAAAACATGGAAATGCACCGCCAGGTTATTTACCGGTATTGCGATGAAAAGGGAAATATAAATACTGCAGCCAATCCAAATGGAGCCATACATAATATTGCAGGTATCTGTAATAAAGAGAGAAATGTTTTTGGCATGATGCCGCACCCAGAAAGAGCCTGCAGTATTGCATTAGGTAATGAAGATGGTAAAAATGTTTTTAATCAATTGTTTGGTATAAATTAACAATATTTATGCTTAACCGGTCGATATCCGGACAAACCAACAATTAATAATATCGTAGATTTGCGTATGAACAATTTATACATGAAAAAGATTGTAACCGGAATATTTTTATTATTGTTTGCTGGCATTGCAAATGCACAGATCAACAACCCGGTTAACTGGACCTATACAGCAAAAAAAATAGCTGATAAAACCTATGAATTGCACCTTACAGCAGACATTGGAGGTAACTGGCATTTATATGCACAGGACTCTGGTGAAGGCCCCGAACCAACAACATTCAGCTTTACTAAAAATCCCCTTATCAGTTTTGATGGAAAAGTGAAAGAAATAGGTAAACTCGAAAAATCCTACGACAAAAATTTCAAATCTGTTCTGAAATATTACAGTAAAAAAGTTGTTTTTGTACAAAAAGTAAAAGTTAAATCGGCTGTTGCTACCGTTGTTAATGGCACAGTAAACTTTATGGTTTGTAACGACAGGTTATGTCTCCCCCCTAAAGATGTACCGTTTACCATTAAAGTAGGTGGAAAATAATACCATCTAAGATTTACATAATAGTCCGACCTGTCCCGTTTTTTCGGGAAGGACTTTGTGGAAATCTTAGATGGTATTATACCGATAGAAAATTGGTTGATTTAAAATATTTTTATATCGGTATAAAACTGCTTTCTTAAATTAGCCCGATATTTACTGTCGGGATTTTTTTAAATAAGATATTATGTGTTTTAAAAAGGTAGCAGTATTACTCACTGCGGTTTTATTTTTATTTCATTTTGCAGGCTATGCACAGGATTCATCTGTAGTTACATGGCAGTCAACCGGAAAAAAAACAGCGGCAGGCCAATTTCAAATTCAACTTAAAGGAACCATTAAAGCAGGCTGGTTTGTTTATGCAAAACCAAACCAGGCAGCAGGCATCGAAGAATTTAAAATTACTTTTTCCGACTCATCCATAAAAAAAACCGGCACCCTGCAATTAACCGGAAATATAAAAACCATTACAGATAAAATATTTGAAACCCAATCGGAAGTTGCAACAGAGCGCATTGAAATTGTTCAACAAATTAGTATTGCCGGAGATGTGCCTGCTAAATTAAAAGCTATACTGCTGTATAATACAGCCGGCAACGAAGCTTTTATTCCCGAAGAAAAAAAGATTGAAATTGTGATGGAAGGCGGCGTAGATCTGTCGGCCTCAAACCGTATTTTAATTTCATCAATTGATTTAAAAAATCCGGTGAATACCTGCGGCGGTACAGATTCCATATCTGGGGGCTTACTTGGTATTTTCCTGCTGGGCTTTTTGGGCGGCCTGTTTGCTTTAATTACACCGTGTGTATTTCCCATGATACCGTTAACAGTTTCTTTCTTTACCAAAAAAGCAATTACCCGCAAACAGGGCATTTTTAATGCATCACTGTATGGCTTTTTTATCTTTCTTATTTATGTATTGCTAAGTGCCCCCTTCTATTTTGTTGAAAATATCAGCCCTGAAATATTGAACTCTGTTTCAACCAATCCCTGGCTCAATATTATCTTTTTTACCGTGTTCATTCTTTTTGCACTCTCGTTTTTTGGCCTTTACGAAATTACTTTGCCCAGCAGCATTTCAGGCAAGGCCGATGCCCAAGCCGGCACCGGTAATATCCTCGGCATTTTTTTCATGGCACTTACGCTGGCCATTGTTTCTTTTTCCTGTACGGGCCCCATTTTGGGCTCTTTGCTCGTAGGTTCAATAACCAGCTCGGGCGGGGCAGTACAATTAACGGCTGGTATGGGTGGATTTGGCCTGGCCCTTGCATTACCATTTGCATTGTTTGCCTTATTTCCAAACTGGATGAACTCCCTACCAAAATCGGGCGGTTGGCTTAATTCAGTAAAAATTGTGTTGGGTTTTGTGGAAATAGGGTTGGCCATTAAATTTTTATCCAATGCTGACCTGGTAATACATTGGGGCCTTTTAAAAAGAGAAGTATTTATCGGTATCTGGATATTGTGCGGTATTGGAATTACTCTATATCTTCTGAACATAACTAAGTTTCCCGATCCTATGGAACGGCCGGGCAAATTACGGTTCCTATTTGCCGCTGTATTTGCTGTGTTTACCCTTTATCTTGTACCGGGGGTAACCAATACAAAATATGCCAATCTTACTTTGATCAGCGGTTTTCCACCACCACTTTGTTACAGTATTTACGATCACCCTGTAAACTGTACAGATTTTGATCCAATAAAAGATTACGATGAGGCCGTGCGGCGATCAAAGGCAGAAAATAAACCCATACTGATAGACTTTACAGGATATGCCTGCGTAAACTGCCGGCGTATGGAAGAGAATGTGTGGACCAGGGAGGATATAAAAAGTATTATGACAGAAAAATTCATACTTGTTTCGTTGTATGTTGATGATAAGCAAAACCTGCCTGCTGCAAAACAATTCACTTATAAAACCAAAGAGGGTATCAACAAAGAAATTATCACAGTAGGTGATAAATGGGCAACATTTGAAACCGAAAATTTTAAAAATAATGCCCAGCCACTCTATGCTATTTTAAATGGTGATGAAAAACTAATGAATAATCCGGTAGGGTACACCCCAAGTGTAAAAGAGTATAAAGCCTGGCTGCTTTGCGGACTGGATGCATTTGAAAAGTCGAAGAAATAAATCAAACTTCTTTATTAATAAAAAACTTTGCCAAAGTTTTAAACTTTGGCAAAGTTGAATTCTCAAATTGTGTTTGGGAGTTACAGATTTCTTCTTCTCCTTTAGGAGTCCCGATAGTTATCGGGAGGAATGAGTTTTATAATGCAATTTGTTTTTCAGTCATCATTTTGCGCAGGTTTATCAAGCCATAACGCATACGGCCCAGGGCTGTATTGATACTGCAACTGGTTAAGTCGGCAATTTCTTTAAAGCTTAAATCGGCATAGTGGCGTAAAATAATTACTTCACGCTGGTCTTCTGGCAGCAGGTCAACCATTTTTCTAACCTTATCCTGGCTTTGGCCATTCATTATTTTTTGATCGACACCTGGCTCAGAGAAGTTTAAAACTTCAAAAATGTCGCGGTCGTCGCTGGTTTTAATAGTTGGCGTACGCTTAACTTTTCTGAAATGATCTACACACATATTGTGTGCAATACGCATGGCCCAGGGTAAAAATTTTCCTTCATCGGTATACCGGCCACCTTTTAAAGTGTCGATGATACGGATAAAAACATCCTGGAAAATGTCTTCGCTCAGGTACTTGTCTTTTACCAATAAATAAATAGAGGTGTAAATTTTGTCCTTGTACCGGGTTACAATGGTTGCAAGGGCATTTGCATCGCCTTCCATATATAAATGGATAAGCTGCTGGTCGGTTAAATTGCTTAGGATTTTCATAAACTTCTACAGTTTTAGATTGTTAGGATATTTGTAACAGGTCCAAAAAGGGTGAAAAAAACGTAGAAGTCTTATTAGATAGGCTCAACGGCTTTTCATTTTTTTGGATATTGGACTGTGAAAGTAATGATAATTTTTAAACCACCAAATTTATTTTGCAATTATTTGTAGATATGAAAATAAGTTAAGTATTTCTACGTTGCAGTAATTTTCCCGCTTTTTAAGAAGATTTTCACATTTTCATGGCTGCCAAACAGCAAGATTGTATTTTTGCAACACTAATGGCCACCAAAAAAATAATCACCCAAAAACAATCCTTAAATACGGCAGTTCAGCAAAATGGCATCTTAATTAAAGGTGCACGGGTACATAATTTAAAAAATATAACTGTTACCATTCCCCGTGATAAACTGATTGTGGTTACCGGTGTTTCAGGTTCGGGGAAATCTTCTTTAACCATTGATACTTTGTTTGCCGAAGGCCAGCGCCGTTATGCCGAAAGCCTGAGTGCCTATGCCCGCCAGTTTATGCAACGCATGAATAAACCCGATGTGGATTTTATAAAAGGTTTGTGCCCGGCCATTGCCATAGAGCAAAAAGTAATTACCCGAACACCCCGCAGTACTGTAGGCAGTATGACGGAAATTTATGATTACCTACGGTTGTTGTTTGCCCGAACCGGAAAAACAATTTCGCCGATCAGCGGAAAAGAAGTAACTAAGGATGATGTTGCCGATGTAGTTAAGGCAATTGAAAATTTACCCGAAGGCGATAAGATATTACTGTTGGTTAATTTTAAGCAGCACGCCAAAAGAAATATACAGGAAGAGCTGAACATTTTATTGCAGAAAGGATTTTCAAGATTATATATAAATAAAGGAATAGTAAGAATTGAAGACCTGCTGGAAATGAAAGAATCTGATATTAAAAAACTATTTAAAGATTCAGACTCCAAAACTTCTCCGCCAGCTGGCGGAGGCCGGGGGGCTTTTCTTTTGGTTGACAGGTTGGTTGCTAAAAATTTTGAGGAAGATGATCTGCACCGTATTGCCGATTCGGTTAACACTGCTTTTTATGAAGGTGAGGGTGAAATGTACCTGGAAGTTAATAAAGATAAACTGTTTCATTTTTCAAATAAATTTGAAGCAGACGGCATTTTATTTGAAGAACCTGTGCCTAATTTATTTTCATTCAACAATCCGTTTGGCGCCTGCCCGGTTTGTGAAGGGTTTTCACAGATTTTAGGTATCGATCCCGATCTCATCATTCCGGATAAAAGCTTAAGTATGTATGAAGGCGCAGTTGCACCCTGGAAAGGAGAGAAACTGGGTTTATGGAAAGAATCATTTGTGAAGGCGGCAAAGAAATTCGACTTCCCCATTCATAAGCCCATAATAGACTTAACTGAAAAACAATTAACCGATCTGTGGGAAGGCAATGAACACATAAACGGTATCAATGATTTTTTTAAAGAAGTAGAACAGAATTTATATAAAGTACAGTACCGTGTTTTATTAAGTCGTTATCGTGGCCGCACACAGTGTACTGCCTGCAAAGGTTACCGCCTACGCAACGAAGCATTGTATGTAAAAGTAGGCGGCAAACATATTGGGCAGTTATGTGAGATGCCTGTAAAAGATCTGTTTACCTGGTTTGATGAATTAAAACTGAGCGAATACGATCAACAGGTTGCAAAAAGAATCCTGATTGAAATTCATCACCGTATAAAAACATTGCTTGATGTTGGCTTAGGTTATCTTACTTTAAACCGTTTGGCAAACTCCCTGAGTGGTGGCGAAAGCCAGCGCATACAATTAACCCGTAGCCTCGGCAGTAATTTAACCAACTCTTTATATATTCTGGATGAACCATCGATTGGTTTACACAGCCGTGATACAGTGAGGCTGATAAAAGTTTTAAAAGAATTACGGGATCTTGGAAATACAGTGGTGGTGGTAGAGCATGATGAAATGATGATGAGGGAAGCCGATCATATTATTGATATGGGCCCGCTGGCAAGCCATTTGGGTGGCGAAGTGGTGGCTGAAGGAGATTATGATGCCATCATCAATAACCCTGAAAGCCTTACCGGTAAATATTTATCGGGGCAGATGAAAATAGAACCGCCCAAACAGGTTCGTAAATGGAACCGCTCTGTTAAACTTACAGGTGCTAAACAGAACAATTTAAAAAACCTGTCGGTTGAATTTCCATTGCAGGTTTTTTGTGTGGTAACAGGCGTGAGTGGCAGCGGTAAAACAACTTTGGTAAAACAAATTTTATATCCTGCTTTGCAAAAACTAAAAGGCGAGTTTATTGAGAAGGCAGGTTTGCACAAATCTATCGGCGGCGATGTAGATTTTATTGCACAGGTAGAAATGGTAGATCAAAACCCCATTGGAAAATCATCCAGAAGTAACCCGGTTACTTATATAAAAGCATATGATGAGATAAGAGACCTGTACAGTAAACAACCCCTGAGTAAAATGCGTGGCTTTCAACCCAAACATTTTTCATTTAATGTAGATGGAGGAAGATGCGATGCTTGTAAGGGTGAAGGCGAACAAACCATTGAAATGCAGTTTTTGGCAGATGTGCATCTTACCTGCGATGTGTGTGGCGGCAAGCGTTTTAAAGAAGAAGTGCTGGAAGTTAAATACAAAGACAAAAGTATTCATGATGTACTTGAAATGAGTGTTGATGAAGCAATTGAATTTTTTAATGCTTCTTACGGCGTTGATAAGAACGGTGTTGATGTTGCAAAAAAAATACAGCCTTTAAGCAATGTAGGCCTGGGTTATGTAAAACTTGGGCAATCATCCGATACTTTATCGGGAGGTGAAGCCCAAAGGGTAAAGCTGGCATCGTTTTTAGGAAAGGGTAGAACACAGGGCAGTATTTTATTTATTTTTGATGAGCCCACAACCGGCCTTCATTTTCATGATATAAAAAAACTACTGGCTTCTTTTAATGCCCTGATTGAACAGGGGCATACCATATTGGTAATTGAACATAATACCGATGTAATAAAAAGTGCCGATTGGGTAATTGACCTGGGGCCAGAGGCAGGTGATGCAGGAGGAAATCTTGTTTTTGCTGGTAAACCCGCTGATCTGAAAAATTGCAAAGAAAGTTATACCGGGAAATTTTTGTAGGAATTCGCCTTGTGGCGAATTCTGCTCAGAGTTGTCTGGCCACTATGCAGAGTCTTTAATATTCAGACTCTTTGAATAGCTTGGATCCTTAAAACTCAGGAGTATTTGTAGTGGCCTGACAACTAATAAGCAGCTAATTTTCTGTTTTATCTGAAGCGGCAGCTTTTAATTCTTCAATTGATTTAATAATCCATTTGGGCGTTGTAGTTGTCTGGCCACTATGCAGAGTCTTTAATATTCAGACTCTTTCAATAGCTTGGATCCTTAAAACTCAGGAGTATTTGTAGTGGCCTGACAACTAATAAGCGGTTAGTTTTCTGTTTTATCTGAAGCGGCAGCTTTTAATTCTTCAATTGATTTAGCAATCCATTTGGGCGTGTTGGAAGACTGGCCTGATGTGTGAAAATATACTTTACCGTTTTGGTCAACAACAACATTGGTAGGATAACTGTTGATGTTGTTTTCACTTGTTATAAAACTGCCATCATCAATAATTGCATATTTAAAAGGATGGAGTTTCAAAAAATTCTCTATGGTATTTTTATCATCCTTAGCAATTGAAATAAAAACCACGCTACTGTCATTCTTATATTTATCCGCAATTTTATTAAGCTCGGGTATTTCAGATGTACAGGGCACACAGGTAGCATACCAATAATTTACTGCTATAATTTTTCCCTTAAGGTTTTTTGTATTGATTTTGTTGCCATGCATATCGGTAGTCTTTATTTTAGAAAACGGTTCTCCGGTTTTAAAAAATTTACTTTCGGCCGGCTTTGGCATTTTATCTATACTAACTAAATTTCTTTGTTTTTCCTTTTCTGAAAGTTTGTATAAAATAAAAGAAGTTTTTTCGTTATCAGGGTCGATGGGTTTAATATAGTACGCACCCGTATTTTTTAATGCACTCCAGATGCTATAAGGCAATATTTGCCCTGCAGAATCGGTAACAACTGTTTCTTTGGTAATTTTAATACTTTTTCTTTGTACAGCAGGTTTGTTTTTTGTGCTGTCCTGGGCAACAGCAAAAAAACTAAAAGAAAAGGTCAGTATATGAACCAGGATCAAATTTTTTAAAATGGCGGGCATAAGCATAATTTTATCAGCGTAACCTGTCGCTTGTTTTAATTAATTTCTCATCTTTATTGATACTTCTTGCAGCCAAAACAAAAGCCAAAACAATAATACTGTGTAAAATGGCAGTTAAAGAATAAGTGCCCTGCAAAAAAGTTGTTACTTCACGATAGTATAAATATATTAAAACAGCTTCCAGCAAAATACCCAGGAAACAAAGCCTTAATTGAAAGGTTCTTTTTTTGAAAAGGAAAATAATGATTAATGCCAAGCCGCCAACAAGAGCGGTTGTAAGCATGAGTAAAATATTTTCTGTTGCATTTAATTCGTACGGAGATAATCCCTTTGCATTGGTGCCGCTGTAATACGAAAATTTAAAACCGGCAAATGCACAGGCTGCGGCCAGTAATAACCAAAGGGATTGAATGCGTTGGATCATAATCATATTTGTTTTAACGAAATTAACAGAAATGAGTTATAAAAAGAAGGCTTTCTGATATGGAAGCCTTCTTTTTATTTAAGCAGTAATTTATTATTGATTTACAAAACGGTAGGTATTTTTAGTGTAGATCTGGTTTGTTTTAACCCAATTCAGGATAAAGTGGAAACTGCTTCATAAATATTTTCACTTCTTCCTTTACAGTTGCAATCACGGTTTCATCATCAATATTCATCAAAACTTTATCAATAAAATCAACAACTGCCTGCATGTGTTCTTCCTTCATGCCTCTGGTAGTAATAGCGGGCACGCCAACTCTTATTCCCGAAGTTACAAACGGGCTTTTATCATCGTAAGGCACGGCATTTTTATTTAAGGTGATATGTGCTTTGTCTAAAGTTTCCTGTGCTTTTTTACCGGTAATGTTTTTATTGCGCAGGTCTATCAGCATTAAATGGTTATCTGTACCACCGCTGATGAGGTTATAATCTTTTTTTACAAAAGCCTTTGCCATGGCCTGGGCATTGCTGATGACCTGTTGGCCGTAAGCCCTGAAATCTTCTGATAAAATTTCACCAAAAGCAACTGCTTTGGCAGCTATCACATGTTCCAGCGGCCCACCCTGCGATCCCGGAAATACAGCAAGGTCAAGTAAGGAACTCATCATCCGTACATTTCCTTTCGGGTCTTTAATGCCCCAGGGATTTTCAAAGTCGTGGCGCAGCATAATAATGCCGCCTCTTGGACCACGCAATGTTTTGTGTGTGGTTGATGTTACAATATGGCAATAATCAAACGGATCGTTCAATAAACCTGCAGCAATTAAACCGGCAGGGTGGGCTATGTCGGCAAAAACGATGGCGCCAATTTCATCGGCCACGGCACGTATGCGTTTGTAATCCCAATCGCGGCTGTAAGCCGAAGCTCCGCAAATGATCATCTTCGGTTTTTCTGCACGGGCTATTGTTTCTAATTGTTCGTAATCAACAATACCATCTTTGGTTACACCGTAGTGAAGTGCATGGTAAGTTTTTCCACTAAAGTTGGCAGGGCTTCCATGGGTAAGGTGCCCGCCCATGCTCAAATCAAGCCCTAAAAATTTTTCTCCGGGTTTCATTACAGCAAGAAACACTGCGCCGTTTGCCTGTGCACCGCTATGTGGCTGCACGTTTGCATAAGTACAGTTGAAAATTTTTTTAAGCCGGTCAATGGCTAATTGTTCTACCTGGTCCACAATTTCGCAACCACCATAATATCTT
>JANOVD010000190.1:0-9119 GCA_031417255.1 Chitinophagaceae bacterium | reverse complement strand
CCCATGCTCAGGTCCAGGCCCAGGATATTATCACCCGGTTGTAATATGGCCAGCATCAGTGCAGCATTTGCCTGTGCTCCGCTATGTGGTTGTACATTGGCATATTCGCAATTAAATATTTCTTTCAACCGGTCGATGGCCAATTGTTCTACCTGGTCCACAATTTCGCAACCACCATAATATCTTTTTCCGGGGTATCCTTCTGCATATTTATTGGTTAGTGAAGTACCCATGGCCTGCATAACCTGCAGGCTGGTAAAATTTTCAGAAGCAATCAACTCAATACCGCTGCGCTGGCGCTCCAGCTCCATATCAATCAAATCAAAAACCAATATATCTTTTTGCATATGCCCGTTTTAGAACCGCAAATATACACAGCACATAGTACTTTGATAAATTGATTATTCACGAATGTGCATTTGATACCAAACTGAATTTCATTTCAAGCTGCTGTGCGGCTGCTGAAATTCAGGAAAGCCTTTTGTGGGCTGGGTTTTGGTACATACCGGTTGGACTAATGACAAAATCCAATCGGTATAAAAACCTCAATTATATAAAATGTATTACTTTCACACCCGTTTCAAGTTTTAAAAAATCAGAATTGTAAACTAAATGTACTGCCCAAGGCAGATTAGTTTTTAACAATGAAGGCAATTATTCCGGTTGCGGGTGCAGGTACAAAACTTCGTCCGCATACATACACACAGCCAAAGGCATTAATTCCACTGGCAGGTAAAACGATACTCAGCATTATTGTAGATCAGCTTTATGAGGCGGGTATTAAAGATTTCATTTTTATTATTGGTTACCTGGGCGATAAGATACAGGACTATGTAAAAAAGCAGTATCCTGACCTGAATTGCCATTTTGTGTTGCAGAACGAACGCTATGGTACAGGTCATGCCATTAATCTTACCAGGGAACTGGTTGGTGATGATGAAGTTTTAATTGTGCTGGGCGATACCATTGCTGAATATGATGTAAAAGCAATTATAGATTCTCCGGTATCTATGCTGGGTGTAAAAAAAGTGGATGATCCCCGCAATTTTGGCGTTGCCGAAATTGAGGATGATGGATTTATCAGCAGGGTGGTGGAGAAACCTTCCATTCCAAAAAGTAATATGGCATTGGTTGGTGTTTACAAGATAAAGGAAACCGATTTTATGTTTACCTGCCTGGAAAAACTAATTGTAGCAAATGATAAAGGTTACGAAGAATTCAGTTTAACCGAAGCGCTGGAGTGTATGATGCAGCGGGGCGCCAGGTTTAAAGCATTTAAAGTGCCCAACTGGTTCGATTGCGGAAAAAAAGAAACATTACTGGAATCGAATGCCACATTATTGAAAAAGTTTGGCGGTAATGTATTTCAAAATCATAGTTTCGAAAATACCATTATAATTCCGCCAGTATCCATAGCCGAGGGTTGCGAAATTAAAAATTCAGTAATTGGCCCCAATGTAGCCATTGGCGAACATACCAAACTGAGTCATGCCATCATTAAAGACTCCATTATCGGCTCATACTCCAACCTGTTTGAAATTGTAATCAGTAAATCGCTCATTGGCAGCGATGCCGAAGTAAAAGGTGTAAACCGCAGCCTTAATATAGGCGATAATACAGCCATTGATTTAAGTGGTGGTGGCGGCCAAAAGTAAAAAACTGTTTAAAAAATTCAAAGAGATTGTCTCAAAACCGGTCTCCCACTAAGTCGCAAAGAACACAAAGAAAATTTCTAAATTTATTAATAATGCTCTGTGACCTTCGTTTCTTTGTGGGAGAAAAAAATATCCCTTTTGAAACAACCTCTTTTATATTTTACCAATAGCTGTATTTTAACTAAAGTGAAATCCACTCTGGGACCAACCACAAATAATACCACCCATAACAGCTAAGGCAATAACCCAATAACCGGCGGTTATCAAAATCAGTTTCCACGATTTGTGACTGTACAAACCATTAATTGCAATTACAGGAAAAACCAGGCCCAGGCCTAAAATAGTACCGTGAAGAACACCATGCTTAAATGTTCTGAATGCACCGCCATAATCAGCCATAAATGCAGCATATGATGGTTTGGCAAGCTCTGCATCGCCACCAACCATGCCAAGTGCACCAAACTGGTGTATAACTACCGTTGGTATAACCATAAAGCTTGCTACAAAAGCCAATACAAAAGATAACCCAAAGATTTTGGCCATATTGCCTTTTTTAAGTTGTTCTTCCGTTAAGCCTTCCGCTTTCATCCAGGCAGTACCAAATACTTTTGGATGATACCAGATAAAACCTACAAGCATTGTAGATAATGCTGCAGCTAATGCACTAAGTGCCATGTGTCCAAATTCCATAATAAATTAGTTTTAGTTACTTCAAACATAAAAATAATAATCAACACATGCAAGTAATTACACTTACAACTTTTAATTGTATTTTTTAAAAACACGAATACTGATGCATTATTTTAGTATATGTGCCTGTTTTTTTTAGAATTTGTAAAATAAAATCATTTACTTTGCGTTTCAAAGTACTTTTTGTTTGATAATTTTTTTTAACGATATTTGAAAACTATATGAATTGATATGCAAAACCGGGTTACAAAACTGTTTAATATAGATTATCCCATTGTTCAGGCGGGCATGGTTTGGGCCAGTGGCTGGAGGCTTGCCAGCGCAGTGAGCAATGCAGGGGCACTAGGTATTATTGGCAGCGGCAGTATGCACCCGGAGGTTTTACGGGAACATATTCAAAAATGTAAGGCTGCTACAAAAAAGCCATTTGCAGTAAATGTTCCTTTATTATATCCTGATATTGATAAGCATATCCAGATCATTCTTGAAGAAAAAGTGCCGATAGTTTTTACATCGGCCGGCAATCCTAAAACATGGACATCCATTTTAAAAGAAAACGGGATAACCGTTGTACATGTGGTAAGCAGCAGTAAGTTTGCTGTTAAAGCACAGGAGGCAGGATGCGATGCAGTAGTGGCCGAAGGTTTTGAAGCCGGTGGGCATAATGGACGGGAAGAAACAACTACTATGGTTTTAGTACCTTCGGTTTGTGCCGCAGTTGAAATTCCGGTTTTGGCAGCAGGCGGTATTGCCACCGGGCGCCAAATGCTTGCGGCCATGGTGTTGGGCGCCGATGGCGTGCAGGTAGGCAGCCGATTTGTTGCCAGTGAAGAAGCATCATCGCACCAAAATTTTAAGAACCTGGTAATTTCATCGGGTGAAGGTGATACTTATTTATCTTTAAAACAATTAACACCGGTAAGATTAATGAAGAATCATTTTTTTGAACAGGTACAACTGGCAGAAAAAAAATGTGCCTCAACCGAGGAACTTGAACAATTATTGGGCAAAGGAAGAGCAAAACGTGGTATGTTTGATGGAAACCTGGATGAAGGAGAACTTGAAATAGGGCAGGTAAGTGCCATCATTAAAAACATAAAACCTGCAGCCGAAATTGTGCAGGAGATGTATAAAGAATATGAAGATGCTTTAAGGCAGCCGGTAAAATAATATATTATATTTGCGTCCCGATAGCTATCGGGATTAAAAAATTGTAAATCAACCCCAAAAAAATGTTTATAAAGCCAGAACATATTGTTACCGGACTAAAAAAAGTGATTTTCATTTTTTGTATATTTTTTTTAACAGCTACTAATCTGGCAAATGCACAAATTATTAAAGATCCGAATTCAGAACTGCCGGTAATGCCTACTCAATTACCTTCGGTTCAGTTGTATGATATTTTAAAGGATAAAAACGGCGAAGGCAAAAAAACTACGGGCCAGGACATCAATAAATCGCTTAAGAACAGAATAGAAAAAGACAGTTTGGTTAAAGAAAAAACACCGCAGTCATTAAACCCAACAGAAGATACTTACGGCATGAACCTTTTTCGCAGCGGAATTGTTGCAACGCTGTCCGAATTATCAACACCTCCGTTGGATTATCCCATTGGTGTTTATGATCAGATCATTGTTTCTTTATGGAATGGGGCAGAGGCGACATTGGATTATACGGTTGCCAGAGATGGTTCTATTTTTCCAACCAGCATTGGTAAAATTTACCTGCAGGGCTTAACTTTCGAAAATGTAAGGTCTTTATTAACACGCAGGTTTAAAGCATTTGTACCTCCCTCAACAAATATATCGGTTTCCATTGGCCAGCCACGTACCATTTCGGTTAATGTAGCCGGCGAAGTTAATGACCAGGGGCCTGTAACTGTTTCGGCTTTTACCAATGCCTTTAATGTAATTGCACTGGCAGGCGGCCCTACCAACCTGGCTAACCTGCGTGAGATACAGATAAAGAGAAACGGAAAAATAATTGATGTACTGGACGTTTATAAATATTTAACCACCGGCGATTTTGGAAAACACATCTACCTTGATAATAATGATTTTGTTATTTTGCAAACGGTTGAGAAAAAAGTAAAGGCCGAAGGTAAATTTAAGCGCCCCATGTATTACCAGTTAAAAAAAGATGAAGGGTTGAAAGCGCTTTTAAAATACACAGGTGGTTTGGAACGTGATGCATTTTCGAGTGGGGTTAAAATATACAGAACCGAACTGGAAAAACAGATCATCAAAGATGTAAATGCAACTGCCATTATCAATCCTACAAACGACAGCCGTTTACTTACCCAGGATTTTGGCCTTGTTGATGGTGATATTGTAAAAGTAATTGCTGTTAACCCTGGCTTGATGAACAAGATTGATTTGAAGGGTGAAATTTCTTACCCCGGTCAATATGAAACCCGCCCGGGCGATAAACTGTTTGATTTGATAAACAGGGCCGGCGGCATAACACGCAATACTTATTTACCGAGGGCATATATTTTCAGGGGCGGCGGCGACAGTACCAGTATTAAAGCCAGCCGGGTTGAAGTTAATTTAACCGATATTACAAACAATGATACCTCAAGTGTAAATAATGTAGAATTATTTGCAAATGACCAGGTATTGTTTTTCAGCAACAACGAATTTTCCGACAGGCAATATGTGGAAATATTTGGCGAAGTAAGAAAAGAAGGCAAGGTGAATAAATATGGCGGAATGACTTTACTGGATCTGTTGTATTTATCAGGTGGCATAAAACAATCTGCTGAATTTGGCCGCATTGAAATAGCCAGTGTAGTTGATATTGATTCGGCAAAAGGAATGCAGCAACCTACAAGAACTGTACTTCGTACCATTAAAATTTCGCCCAATATGGAACTGGACAGTGTTTCAAAAAGTATTCTGTTACGGCCTTATGACCAGGTGTATGTAAGAAAAAATCCAACTTTTGAGTTGCAACAACTGGTACAAATAAACGGTTTGGTAAATTATTCGGGCCCTTATCCCAGGTTAAGTAAATACGAGCGCCTGTCATCTTATATTGAACGTGCAGGCGGCATAAAAGAAAATGCAGATTTAAGCGGCGCTATCTTATACCGAAAAAAAACACAGTTCTTCAGGGATAATGTTACCAAAAAAGTGGCAAGCTTAACCGATTCCATAGGAAGTATAGTTTTAGATTCAGTTAAAACAACCATAAGTGAAGTAGCCAATGAGCCTGTTAGTATTGATCTGTTTCGTGCTTTAAAATATAAAAATTCGAAGTATGATATTATACTGCAGGAAGGCGATGTTGTATTTATCCCCGAGGTAAATCCTTTTGTAAATGTTAAGGGTAATGTACAGTCGCCATTGAAATTAACTTTTGATAAAGAACATAGCAGCGTGATGTATTATATAGATAAAGCAGGAGGCTTTGGAATAAAACCATGGCGAAAAAGAATTTATGTAACATATGCAAATGGTAAAAGCAGGCGAACAAGAAACCTGTTTTTCATGCACTTTTATCCTAAAGTAAAGGAAGGGTCAACGGTAATTGTACCGGTGCGGCCCGAGGGAGCCGAAATAACAGATACACTTGTTCAGGTGGTTGTTTCAACTATTCCCATTGCAGTGGCAGCCTTTATTGTTAACCTGTTAAGATAATTCACCATTAAATCAACAACGCTTACATGAACAGTATTGAACTTTTAAAGCAGCTTTTAACCAGACTTAAAAAATACAGTTGGATCATAGCTCTTTTTGCAGTTGTGTTTGGGGGATTATTTTATTACATGGCAAAACAAAGTGTACTGTTGTATACATCCAAAGCAACTGTTTTTCCTTTAAACGGAAATGCTGAAAATACCCCCGGTTCTACCATCAGCAGCCTTTTGGGCCTGGGCGATGCTACAAAATCATTTACCGGTGAAGCTTCTATTAATATAGTTGAATTAGCCGGCAGCCGACGTACCCGTGAAGCTGTGGCGATGGTAAAAATACCATCTATGAAAAATAAAACTGTTTCGGAACTGATCATTGAAGAGAATAACAGGCATACCGGTTTTTTGCAAAACAATAAGATTGAACCACCCGCTGACAGCCTTAGCCAGATAAATATAGCCAGCAGCTTATTAAAAGGTGCATTTGTTGCCAAGATCAATAAGAATGGAATTCTGGAACTTTTTTTTACAAACAGCAATGACCAATTGGTAAGAGAAGTAAGTTATATATACATTGATAAACTTTCGGAATTTTATATTGACCTGAAGAAGAAAAAAGCACAGATTGATTTTGAATTTGCAGTTAAAAAAGCAGATTCGTTACTGGCTGTTTTAAATGTACTTGATAAACGTGCCATTACACTGGATGAAAGCACTTTTTTTACCAATGAAGGATTGAAGCGGTATAATTTACCTAAAATAAACCTGGCACAGGACAAAGCAACTGTGCAGTCGCAATATTATTATGCGGTAAACAACAGGGAATCGGCAGCCTACCGTTTACAAAAAGAAACACCCATTATCGAACCTTTAGATAAACCCGAGCCTCCGTTTGATGAAAAGCAAAAATCAAAAATGATGTATGTTATCATTGGATTAATGCTGGGCACCGTAATCGGTATATTACTGGTAATCTGGAAAGTTATTAATAAATACCTGGCCGCCGAATTAAACAAAGCCATCGAAAAAGCTTCAAAACCAAAAGAAGCTTTGCTTGTACCGCAGGAAGAGCTTGTAAAATAATCAGGCCATTCATTTCTTATAAATTATTTACGGAATGCCCATTTAAGCATTTCTTTCCAGCTTGGTTTTTTACCATACATTAATATACCGGTTCGGTAAATTCTGGCAGCAAACCAGGTGGTAAACATAAAGCCCAAAATCAACAATGCCATTGATAAACCCAATTGCCACCAGGGTACCGTATTGGGTATGCCAAAAGGAATACGGGCCATCATCACAATAGGCGAACTGAAAGGAATAATGCTTGCCCAAACAGCAACCGGACTGCCCGGGTTTGCTATTGTAGGTGCCATTAAAAAAATTGAAAAAATAACCAGCATGGTAATAGGAAAACTCAGTGACTGTGCTTCCCTCATATCTTCATTAATGGCACTGCCTATTGCTGCATATAAAGAAGAATAAAAAAAGAACCCCCCAAGCATATAAAATATAAAACAGCCAATGGTTAAATAAATATTTACACTGGTAAATACATGCTGAATCTGACCAACCATTGCAAAGGATGTTTCACTGGTGCTGCCCGTTGCTTTTCCAATATTGTAAATGAGAAAAATACATGCTATCCAGATCAGGAACTGGGTTAAAGCAACCATACCGATGCCAACAATCTTCC
This sequence comes from Chitinophagaceae bacterium, assembly GCA_031417255.1. GTDB lineage: Bacteria > Bacteroidota > Bacteroidia > Chitinophagales > Chitinophagaceae > Ferruginibacter. The sequence continues at coordinate 1,441 of JANOVD010000190.1, read as the reverse complement.
CTATCATTAACTGAAAAGGTTTTACTGATGATACCACTACCTCTGCAATGCGGCTGGTTTTTTCTTCAGTAACACCCATCATTACCTGGCTGCCATAGAGCAATAAAATAAGATACATCAAAATACCGCAAACATAACCGATGGTGCTTGCTACCAGGGCATCGGCATTCCTGTTTTTTTCGTTGTTTAATTTAAGGCTGATGCTTTTATTTAAAAGCACTTCTTTGTCAACATCAATGCCCAGGCTGTCGTGTTTTATTTTATTCCACAACTGGTTTAATTTTATTTCAACCGGGTTTAACGCACCTAAACCATAAGATTTTTTTGTGTTCACCAACAGGCTGTCGGTGCCGGTTTGCCAGTTAAAATTTTCGGGTATTACCACATAACCATCATATCCCAACGAATCAAAGCCGGTAAGCACAGCTTCGTGGTTTGCAGTAATTAATTTTATGGTATTGGCAGTATCTTTTCCGTTTACGCTTTTAATCAACGCTTCGGTAAATAAACCCGATCTGTCAATCATTGCAATTTTCAGGTCTTCACGGGTTTTTTCTGCAATATAGCCTGTGCCAAAAATCAATGCCAGGTACAGCACCGGAAAAAGAATGGTACCAATGATGAAAGTTTTTTTTCTTACCCGGCTAAGAAATTCTCTTTTTATTATTAAGATGATCTTGTTCATAATATTAAAGTTAGTAGCGTTGTTTAAACTGTTATGTTTTGAAACTGCCTGGCTGTTGGTGTATCTTCTACCAGTTTAATAAATATGTCGTTTAATGATGGCAGATTTTCTTTAAAAGAAACAATATTACTGCCCTGGTTAATAAAATAACCCAACACATCGTTGGGTTTATATCCCTCGTTAATCTTTACAATAAGTTCCTGCTTATTAACAGTCATTATTTCAAATGCGCTGCTGTTGGTAGTTTCAGGCATTTTTTCAAGCTGTATGCCAAAAAGGTTTTCTTTAAAATCCTGTTTAATATTGTGTACAGTACCATCCAGAATTTTTTGTCCTTTATTAACAAGAACAATATGATTGCAGATTTCTTCTACCTGCTCCATGCGGTGTGTGCTGAAAATAATGGTAGTGCCGTTTTGTGCCAGCCTGTAAATTTCATCCTTAATTAAATTAGCATTTACCGGGTCCAGGCCACTGAAAGGTTCATCTAAAATGATGAGGTCGGGTTCGTGCAAAACAGTAATAACAAACTGCAGTTTTTGTCCCATGCCCTTACTCAGGTCTTCTACTTTTTTATTCCACCAGCTTTCCATTTCAAGCCGCTGGAACCATTCTTGTATTTTATGCATGGCATCGCTTTTACGCAACCCTTTTAGCTGTGCAAGGTATAAAGCCTGTTCGCCTATCTTCATCTTTTTATACAAGCCACGTTCTTCGGGCATATAACCAATGTATTTTGCGTCATTTTCCGGATCA
>JANOVD010000189.1:0-6042 GCA_031417255.1 Chitinophagaceae bacterium | reverse complement strand
CATTTGAAAGAACTAAAAAATGCAGGATTAATCGACGGGAGTATTGATGGACCACGCAGTTGCTATTGTATTAACTGGAAGGCTTTTGAAAAGTTCAACAGTGAATTTGGCTTCTTATTTAATAAACTGAAAGTGCAGAATGAAAATGCGTGTTGTTAAAAGGCTCCTTCCATCCGTGAATGTTGTAAAAAAAAGTTATAAATTAAAAACTGCCAACTTCCAGTTCCCTCTCCTTTGGAGAGGGGTTGGGGTGAGGTCTAAAAACTAAAACCATGAATAACGAATCTGCTATTAAAGAACTCGTAAAAGAAAAGTACGCCGCTATTGCAGAACAAAGTGCAACACAAAATTCCACTTCCTGCTGCGGTGCCACATCAAGCTGTTGCGGCGATGAAGTGTATAACATCATGAGTGATGATTACACAAAAATGGAAGGGTACAACCCTGATGCAGACTTGGGTCTGGGTTGTGGGTTACCAACCGAATTTGCAAAAATTAAAGCGGGCGATACTGTTATTGACTTGGGTAGTGGCGCTGGAAATGATGCTTTTATTGCCCGCAAGATTGTTGGTAATGATGGTAAGGTTTTAGGAATTGATTTTACCGAAGCCATGATAAACAAAGCAAGAACCAATGCCGCAAAATTGAATTTTAATAATGTAGAATTCAGGTTGGGTGATATTGATGATATGCCGGTTACATCAAATTATGCAGATGTAATTGTAAGCAACTGTGTGCTGAATTTAGTGCCTGACAAACATAAAGTGATCAGCGAAATTTTTAGGGTATTAAAACCAGGCGCACATTTTTCTATATCTGATATTGTACTGGAAGGAGCTTTGCCCTCTAAATGGAAAGACGTGGCAGAATTATATGCTGGTTGCGTTAGCGGTGCTATACAAAAACGGGTTTACCTTGAAATGATTGAAGCCGCCGGTTTTAAAAATATTACTTTACAAAAAGAGAAAGAAATTGTTATACCCGATGATATTTTAAAAAACTATTTAACCGAAGCAGAAATAGCTGAGTATAAAAATGGAAACACTAAAATAACTAGTATAACAGTTTATGCAGATAAACCATCAAAGGATGACAGGAACTGTTGTGAACCAGGAAACGGATGCTGTTAAGGCGCCGTCTTGAGCTTCACTTGTTCATTCGCTGAAGAGGATTAAAGCGAATAAAACTGTAAATAAATTTAAATAAGGCATACTATGAACACGAATCGCTTAGATAACTCAACCCCTTCGGGGCTGTCTGGTAAGAAAACGAACGAAGTTCCGGAGAGGGCTAAGAAAATACTCTTTGTCTGTATCGAAAACAGTAACCGCTCTCAAATGAGCCAGGCATTTGCAAAAATACTTGGAAGAGATAATGTGGAAGCCTACAGCGCCGGAAGTAAACCCAGCGGTATTGTAAATCCCAAAGCTATTGCTGCCATGCAGGAGCTGGGCTATGATCTTAGCAAACACGACAGCAAAAACCTGGATGAAGTAAAAGCATTTGCGCCCTTTGATGCCGTGGTAACCATGGGTTGTGGCGATGCCTGCCCCTGGATGCCAGCCAAAAAATTTATTGACTGGCAGATACCCGATCCTAAAAATATGGAACCAAAGGAGTTTAATGAAGTGAGGGATTTGATAGCAGATAAAGTAAGAGAATTGCTGAAAGAAATATAAAACTTTGGCAAAGTTTAAAACTTTGCCAAAGTTGATAAAATTATTTCTTACTGATCTTAGATAAAAGGCGCAATATCTCCAGGTATAACCAAATAATAGTTACTAATAAACCAAAAGCGCCATACCATTCCATGTATTTTGGTGCCCCCAGTTCAGCACCTTTTTCGATCATATCAAAATCCAATAGTAAATTTAGGGCAGCCAATGCAACAACGAAAACAGAAAAACCAATACCTAATGCCGAATTTTGAAAAACGAATGAAGGAACGTTTGCATCAACAAGTATTAAACCCCAACAAACAAGATAAAAAAGTGCAATACCTGCAGTAGCAATCATTACAACAGATTTAAACCGCTGAGTAACTTTTATTATTTGAAATTTGTATAGGAGGTACATAGCAACTACTACTGAAAATGTAAGTCCTACAGCTTGTAAAACAATACCCGAATATCCACCTGAATACCCTCCTTGTTTACTTGCTACACTATATTCAAAAAATGCTGAAACAGCCCCAACAAATAAACCTTCAAGTAGTGCATAAACAGGAGCCAGGTAAGGACTCCATTCTTTTTTAAAAATCAACAAAATAGCTATCCCTAATCCGCCAAAAACACCGATGAGTACTAAAGTCCAGGCATTGACGCCTTCAGTAGCTTCTTTCCAAGAATAAAAAGCAGTAGCAAGTGTCAGCAAAAATAAAATTCCAAATTTGTTAAGTGTTCCTTTAACAGTCATCGCATTTTCATGCGTAACCACCTGGTCAAGTACAGTGTCCTTAAATCTTTTTTCCGATAAAGTGGGGTTTCCTGATTTAAACAAATCCATATAAATAAATTTAGAGGATAAAAATAAAGATTTATCCAATAAAAAAAATGTTATTTTCCGGCATTGCCGGATGCATAGCTCAAAACCTAAGTTCCTTATCTTTGCCCAATGGAACAGTTGTTACAAAAGATAGAAGATTTAAAAACAGAGATTGCCGCTTTTAATGAAGCTGATGCTGAAAGCTTTCGTATTAAATACCTGGGTTCAAAAGGCCTGGTAAAAGCCATCATGGGCGAAATGAAAAACGTAGCTGCCGAAAATAAAAAACAGGCCGGCCAGCTTTTAAATGAGTTTAAACTTTTTACCGAAGCAAAGTACGAGGAATTAAAGGCTTCAACGAACAACGAACAACCAACAACAAGCAACGATATTGATCTGACCTTACCTGCAGACCCTTTACATCCCGGCAGCCGTCATCCCATCAGTTTGGTAAAGAATAAAATTATTTCCATTTTTCAACGCCTGGGCTTTGCTGTGGCCGAAGGGCCTGAGATAGAAGACGACTTCCATAATTTTACAGCGCTTAATTTACCCGAAAATCATCCGGCACGTGATATGCAGGATACGTTTTATATTTCGCAAAATCCTGATTGGTTATTGCGTACACATACATCAAGTGTGCAGGTACGTGAAATGCAAAAGGGCCATTTACCCATCCGAATTATTTGCCCGGGCCGTGTGTACCGGAACGAAACCATCAGCGCAAGGGCTCATTGTTTTTTTCACCAGGTAGAAGGTTTATATATTGCCGAAAATGTTTCCTTTGCTGATCTTAAACAAACGCTTTACTTTTTTGTGCAGGAAATGTTTGCCCGCCCGGATGACCCGTTCGGACGGGGTAAACCTGCCTCGTCGGCAGACAGGGATGTGAAAGTGCGTTTTCGTCCCAGTTATTTTCCGTTTACCGAACCCAGTGCCGAAATGGACATCAGTTGCCTGATTTGTGGCGGCGAAGGTTGCAGCGTTTGTAAAAAAACGGGTTGGGTAGAAATTTTGGGTTGCGGCATGGTACATCCCAATGTTTTAGATAACTGCGGAATAGACAGTAACAAATACACCGGTTTTGCCTTTGGTATGGGTATCGAAAGAATTACCATGCTTAAATACCAGATAAAAGATCTGCGCCTCTTCAGCGAAAACGATACCCGTTTCTTAAAACAGTTTACATCTGCCGTATAGAATTTATCAATAATTCACTGCTGTAATCATCTGCTGAAAGCCTCTACCGGCTTCAATTCACAGAATTATGTAAGTTTTTAAACTCCCTTTGGCATTATAATTGTCTAAGTTGCCTTAAGCACATGTGCTAATTATATATCTGTTTAAAAACATTAAAAATAATATTGATGAAATATTTAAAGAACAGTTTGATCATTTTGCTTTTTTCAACCGCATTCAGTGCATGTTCAGTTTCAAAAGAAGCCCGTAGCATGAAAAAAGATATTAACGGCGATTGGGTGCTTCAAACAATAACTACAGAAGGCATTACCGGCGTAACAAAAACCAGAATATTTAATGAAGCAGAATTCGGTTGCTTTATTGGCAGCGAATGGAATTTTATTTCGAATAACAGCATGGGCAGCTATACCCTTGTTGATAAAAGTAAGAACTGTACACCTTTAAAAAGATTTGTACGCTGGTCGGTTTATGAACCAAAGGATCTGGCAAAGGAATTTCAGTTTAAACGGCTTGATGATAAAAAAAATGCCATGGATAATGGAGACGGATACCGGTTAACAGTTACGCAGCTTGATGACAGATACATGAAACTGAAATCTGAAATAGTTTTTGAGGGGCATGCCGGGGCGATTATTTACAATTTTGTAAAAAAATAAATTTTAAACTAAAAAAGATTTTATGAAAAAGATAATTGGAAATACGGGTTTAATATTAGCGGTTGTTTTGCTGATGGCATCAGGTTGCGAAACGGCTAAAAAAACAAACAAGGCACAAAGAGGAGCAGTAATTGGCGGAGCCGGTGGTGCAGTAATTGGCGGTGTAATTGGCAATAATGTTGGAAAAGGCAATACTGTACTTGGTGCTATTATTGGCGGGGTAGTAGGAGGTGTTGCAGGTGGTATTATTGGTAATAAAATGGATAAGCAGGCAGAAAAAATCAAAAACGAAATACCGGGAGCCGAAGTACAAAGAGTGGGCGAAGGTATTGTTGTAACCTTCAGCGAAAAAAATCCTGATGGTAGTAAAATGGGGGTTTATTTTGATTTTGACAGATCTGAATTAACCTCAAATTCTAAATTAGCTTTAAATAAACTGATCCAGATATTTAAAGAATATCCCGAAACAAATATATTGGTGGAAGGGCATACCGATGATAAGGGTACCGATAATTATAACCTGGCTTTATCTAAAAAAAGGGCAAAAGCTGTTGGTAATTATTTAAAGATTAATGGTGTAGAGCCTTCAAGGCTTACCATCAACTGGTATGGAGAAGCACAGCCAAAGGTTGAAAACTCAAGTGATATCAGCAGGGCCGAAAACCGGCGTGTAGAATTTGCAATTACCGCAAATGCAGCAATGAAAGCCGAGGCCCAAAAAGAAGCTGCGGGCAAATAAATAAGTTCTATAAATAAATTGATGATGCATTGTTGTTTATTCGTAAACGGCAATGCATTTTTTGTATGCTTTGCCGCTGCGTAAAAACAATATTTAAACAATACCTTTACGCAAATCTAAAAGAACAGGCCATTTCATGATACAAACTATTTGCGTAATTGGCGCCGGCACCATGGGCAGCGGTATTGCCCTGGCAGCAGCGCAAAGCGGTTTTTACACTTTGCTTTTCGATATTAATAATGACGTACTGGAAAAAGCAAAAACTTCCATTCAAAAAAATCTTCAGTTCTTACTGGAGAAAGGAAAAATTACAGCAGAAGAAAAAGATTCCATTTACCAGCGTATTAAATTAATTACCGATACCAATGATTGCGTAGCAGATATTATTATTGAAGCCATTGTAGAAAAAGTGGATGCCAAGGTCGCCATCTTTAATCAACTGGCAGAGTTAAATCACTCCGAAATTATTTTTGCAACCAACACATCTTCATTATCCGTTTCCCAAATTCAGGCAAAAGTGCAGCAACCTCAAAGAGTGGTGGGCATGCATTTTTTTAATCCGGCACAGGTGATGAAACTGGTTGAAGTGGTTAAGGGAGATCAAACTTTGGATGAAGTTGCTCAAACTGTTTATGCACTTTGTAAGCAAATGAAAAAAACGCCGGTAATGTGTAAAGATGCACCGGGCTTTATTGTGAACAGGGTTGCAAGGCATTATTATCTTGAAGCTTTGAAACTTGTTGAAAACGGTATTGCTTCTGTTGAAAATGTTGATGAGATGATGGAAGCATCGGGTTTTAAGATGGGGCCTTTTAAATTAATGGACCTCATTGGCAACGATATTAACCTTGCAGTAACTCAATCATTATATGATGCCTGTAATAAAGCTGAGCGCTTTAAACCATCACCCATACAAGTTGATAAAGTTGCAAAAAATGAGTTGGGAAAAAAAAAGAATAAAGG
>JANOVD010000188.1:0-2442 GCA_031417255.1 Chitinophagaceae bacterium | reverse complement strand
GGAAATTTCCAGGCCGCCGCCGGTTTGGCGGGCGAAGCGGACATCGACTCTGCAGCCCGCTCCTCCGGCCTTGACTGCCCTGGTCACGAGTGTTTCCAGAACTCTGCGGATGCGGACCGCATCACACCGCAGCTCGATATTCTCGATGACGTTGACAAGCACTGCCGCGTCCGATTCCTCAACCACGGCCTGGCAGGATTTCATCGCAATCTCGGTGAGATCGGCGGCATCGACTTCTTGTTCGAGGAGCTGAAAGTGATTGGTGTCGATACGTGCCATGTCGCCGGCATCGGTGATGAAGGATGTCAGCTGGCGGCAGTGGTCCAACAGCAGCTGCCGATAGGTCTGGCGTTCGTACTCCGGCAGGTCACGGGCGGCAGGCGATTGCAGGATTTCGGCAAAACCCAGAATGGTGGTCAACGGCAGCTTCACCTCGTGGATTACGTCCTGCAGGAACTTCAGCGTCCGCTGGTTTTCGGCTTCAGCAGGTTCTTGAGAGTCCTTGGCGCGGTGTCCGGCATGCTGATTAGAAGTGATGTCATGGGCCACGCCGCGGTTGCCTAGGAAGGCGCTGGTATCTCCCGCCATCGAAAAATTTGCGGCATTCTGCCGGTTAGTCCGCCTGGCCTCCACTTCGGCGGTCTCGCCGATAGCCCTGCAAAGTTGGCTGAGGCTGATCATGGCGAGGCCATATACCAATGCGAAGAGAGTGAGACCGTGACCCTCGAGCATATCCAGCCGCAAGGTCAGAACGGCGGAAACGCAAGCCAGTGCGATGCAGAGAACGCCTGTTGTGAATCTGCGGCGCAAGGCGGCAAGAATGCCGCAGGCCATGGCGGCAAGGGCCAGGCTGATCACCAGATACTGACTCGTGGTCGAAGGCGGCGCAAGGAACAGCAGGGGAATGGCTGCCCACAGAGCCGCGATCGGGACTGCGGCCAAGATGCGGGCTTGTTGCCACGGCTGACTTCCGACCCGCACTCTTTTCACGCAGTTGCCGCCACACTCGATGCAAGAAATCCGGCTCAATATGAACTTTTTGCGTTTTCAAGCCGTTAACGCCAGAGTAGTCATTCGGCCCTCGCGGCCAGGCCAACTGAAACCGGTTCACATACATGAATTTCATCCCTGCCGAACATCCCCCATTCAAGATCGGCAAGATCGGCGTGCTGCTGATCAATCTCGGAACGCCAGAGGGGACATCCTACTGGCCGATGCGCCGCTACCTTAAGGAGTTCCTTTCGGATCGGCGGGTGATTGAGGTCAATCCGATTGTGTGGTGGGTGCTGCTCAATGGCGTGATCCTGCTGCTACGGCCCAAGAAGAGCGGGCATGCCTATGAGCAGATCTGGAATCACGCACTGAACGAATCGCCACTGAAGACCATCACCCGGTCGCAAGCCGCCAAGCTTGCACAGCGCTTTGGCGACTTGCCGCAGGTGATCGTCGACTGGGGCATGCGCTATGGGCTGCCGCCAACGGCGCAACGCATCCAGGCGCTCAAGGATCAGGGCTGCGACCGCATCTTGCTGTTTCCGCTCTATCCGCAATACAGCGCCGCGACGACGGCCACCGCACTTGACAAGGCCTTTGACACGCTCAAGGCCATGCGCTGGCAGCCCGCAGTCCGCAGTGTGCCGCCCTATTATGACAACGCCACCCACATCGAGGCCCTGGCCACGACTCTGGAAAAGCACCTTGAATCCCTGGGTTGGGTACCGGACTTGATACTTGCTTCGTTCCATGGCCTGCCAAAGAGCTACTTCATGGCGGGGGATCCTTATCACTGCCATTGCATGAAGACGGCAAGGCTGCTGGCGGAGCGGTTGAAGCTGCCCCGGGACAAGCTGCGGGTGGTGTTCCAGTCGCGTTTCGGCAAGGCAGAGTGGTTGCAGCCCTATGCCCAGCAAACCGTGGAGGAATTGCCCGCGAGAGGGGTGAAGAACCTCGTCATGATCATGCCGGGTTTTGCCTCCGACTGTGTCGAAACGCTGGAAGAAGTGGCGATCGGGCTCAAGCAGACTTTCGAGGAAAAAGGCGGCGAGAGGTTCTCGGTGGTGCCCTGCCTGAACGATTCCGAAGAATCGGTTACCATGATGGAGAAGATCGTGCGAAACGAGATCCTGGGCTGGGTTTGACCTGGCTTGAAGTTATGCCTATTCGGCACCAATTCGTAGACAGCTGCCTGACAGCTGCATGGGGAAAAAAACATGTTTGATGGCTCTGGCTTTGAAGGCTTCGGCATTTTCGTTCTGGTGGTCCTGGCGGTTGTCGTCTTCTATCTACTGCGCGCCATTCGCATGGTGCCCCAGGGCTTCAATTACACGGTGGAACGCTTCGGCAAATATGTCCGCACCCTTCAACCCGGACTTGGCCTCATCGTTCCGTTCATCGACAAGATCGGCGCCAAGCAAAACATGATGGAACAGGTGATCCCGGTTC
>JANOVD010000187.1:0-1628 GCA_031417255.1 Chitinophagaceae bacterium | reverse complement strand
GTAAACTATGTTGGTATTTGGTAAACTGTTATCAGTAAAAGAATAATTTGCTAAGTTTCTTCCGGCCACTTCGCCAATTTTATAAAAATCAATACCATCTGTACTTCTTTCAATTTCATATTTTTTAAAATTGGTTTCAAGTGTTGCATACCATTTTAAAAGAACAGATCCATTATTTTTTTGTGCTGTAAAATCAGTTATGGTAACGGGTAAAAGCCCTGTACATTGCCAAACCAATTCTGCATATTCGGGATGGTCAATAAAAGGATTCCGGTTTCCCTGCATCATGTACACATAATTATTCCTGTCCGTTTCTTTTGTACTTACCGGGTCCTGCAAATGCCAGTCATAAAGCAATTTAAGATACCAGTTATCAAATGCCTGGTAACTGCTGCCATTTAAAACATCATTCGCATTGGAATTGCCCTGCCATCCGGCAATATTGTTTTCATAAGCTGTAGCCACATAAAAAGTTGAACGGGCAAAGTCGCCTTTATATTCATTGATCGGCTCAAATGCAATTCCTGTATATTCAGTAAGATAAGTGTTGGGGCCACGTTTGGATCCGTTATTAGATGTATAGTTAGGTATGGTAACCTTACCATAGGGCAGGTTACCCCGCTGCCCGTTTACAAATTTATCAGTCGGAACCACAATAAACATATCACTCCTCATCGGCTCTACAGAACCACCAAACCACGATTGCGGAAATGCATGTTCACGGTTGTATCGCTGGCATTCTACTGTTCCTGATGTGCCCTTATCCTGATAAGGAGATCCAAATGTAAATTCACATTCTGTTCCCGTCGGATTATCAGTGTACATATCCCAAACAATGGTTTTATTGGCAGCATCATTCAGCCTGTCATCCGAAATATAGTAGGCACTCCATAAGCCTGTGTAAGTTGGGTTTGGGTTTGCAACAGTTGGTTTAATAATATTGTATAAAATTGTTTTAAGGTTACCACAGGTTTGTGCTGCTGCTGCGTCATAATAATTTGATGGTATGCCGGGTGCTCCGTTAAAAGTAGTAATATTTCCGTTTAATGAACTTGCACTATAAGCCGGTTCTCCTGTACAAGCAGTTCGGGCAGAATAAATATATACATATAATGTTGTATTGGCGGTAAGTCCTGTTAGCTTATAAATATAATTGAAGCTGTAGAAAGAAACAGTTCCACTTCCAATAATATCCCCGGGATTATAAACTGTTCCATTAATGGGGGAAGCTCCAAGTGATGAAGATGTACTGGTAATTACCAGGTATCTGTTTACAGCAGAAGCAATTGTGTCAAAATAAATAGAAATTTGCGTATTGGTAGAATTAAGCACTAAACTTGTAGGTGGGTTTGGAGTAGTACATTGACTATATGAATTTATTACTCCAGGAATAAGTATTAATAAAAGAACCGGAATCTTTTTCATCCCTTTATGATTGTGACTTAGGTAAAATTAATTAAAAAACCCGTCAATATAATAAAGACGGGTTTTGAATATTATTATAAAAGTAAAAATTACTTTGCCTGTGCATTCACACGCTTAGCCAGCTTGCTCTTTAAATTAGCAGCTTTATTCTTGTGTATGGTACCACGCTTGGCTAATTTATCAATCATAGAAGCAACTTTTGG
>JANOVD010000186.1:0-3594 GCA_031417255.1 Chitinophagaceae bacterium | reverse complement strand
CAAAACCATAAAGCAGGCTGCCAAATAAAGTTCCGCCCGCTGCCAGGCCCAGCCAGCTTAAAAAAACAGAACGGCTTATACCGTCACCTGCCATACCCTCAACTTCGGTATTACTAAAAAATAATTTTCCCGAAACCCATTGAATAAATCTTCTGATATCATCAACCAAAAAGAAAACAATGGCAATCAGTTTGGCTAAAAACAAACCAATGAAAGTGGCAAACAAATAGGTCCTGAATTTCTTCCCCATAAAACTTTGCTCTGTAAAAACAAATAACAGGAAACAGATGATGGCAATAGCTGAAAGCGACCAGTAAACAGAATAAATAGTAATTTTTAATTTAGGCGATGCATTCTGGCTTACCGTTTTAATTGCCTGGAAAATATAGGTATCCATCAAAAGTAAAATAGCGATGATGATGAAAGTTCCTAATGGCGTTCTGATTGAATGCATGTTTGCTGTTTAAAGTTTAAATGCTTTTCCCGCTATGGTTTAAAGCTCCCCAAAAAATAAATTCATCCAGTTGCTGGTTGATGGCATGTAATGTGTTTTTGTCAATTATTTTTCCATCACTGCCAACTACGCTGTCTACCACCGAAATGGGAAGTTTATTGGGATGTACTGTGATCATTAAATAATTCAGCACATCGGCCAAATGATCCATTCCCCGCAGGTTGCCGGCCCTGCCTGTTGCCACACCGGTAAGCAATGCTTTTTTATGATACCACATTTCATGTGAGCGGCTGCTGTCGAAAAGCAACTTTAATACACCCGGAAAACTACCATTATATTCGGGAGATACGATGATAAAATGAGTTGTTGGTATCAGTATCTCGTTCTCAATTTTCTCAAATTCGGCATTATAATTTAACAGATCCACATTTTCCAATGAAAAAATACCGGCTTCAATTCCCTTTTCCACAAGAATATGTTGATACTCTCCGGCTATTTTTAAAGTATTACTGTTTTTTCTGTTGGTGCCCGATATAATGGTTATCATATATCCGTCTGTTTAAAACTTAATTTCTCAATATTACAATTAAGATGCTTCTTTGTTGTCCAATTTTATGCCGAATGGTTAAATTTGCCAAAAAGACAGTATCAAATAGGCAATTGACAAAAGGCAAACACCAATTGGCAATAAGCAATAGGCAATTTAGATTATTTTTATTTTTACAGTTTCAAATTGGCCCATTGCTTATTGCTTATTGCCCATTAAACATTTAAATCATGCAACTCCTCTATTACGGCCATTCATGTTTCAGCGTTGAGATAAACGGTAAAAAACTCTTGTTTGACCCCTTTATAACTGCAAATGAACTCGCCAAAGACATAGACATAAACAATATTGAGGCTGATTATATTTTACTGAGTCATGCCCATTTAGACCATGTAGCAGATGCCGAAACCATTGCAAAAAGAACCGGTGCCACAATAATTGCCAATTATGAAATAGCCATGTGGTTTGCCGGCAAGGGCATCGAAAAATACCAGCCCATGAATACCGGCGGTAAATGGAAATTTGATTTTGGCACTGTAAAATGTGTAAATGCAGTTCACTCCTCTACTTTACCCGATGGGAGCAATGGCGGCAATCCCATGGGTTTTATCATTATTACTGATGAAATGAATTTTTATTATGCCGGCGATACTGCATTAACGCTGGATATGCAGTTGATTCCGTTGTTTGCAGATATTGATCTTGCCATTCTGCCCATTGGCGACAATTTTACCATGGGTATGGAAGATGCAGTGCAGGCTGCAAAAATGGTGCAAACTAAACTGGTAATTGGGGTACATTACGATACCTTTGGCTTTATTAAAATCGATCACCAAAAAGCAATAGATCTGTTTAAAAACAATGAACTGGAGTTAAAGCTTCCGGCTATTGGAGAAACAATAGAAATCTAAACCGTTGGCCGTTGATAGTTGTTCGTTGACCGAAAAGAACGCTTCGGAACGAACAACGAACAACCAACAACGATCAACAACATTATGGCGAAAATAATAGGAGTAGCAAATCAAAAAGGCGGTGTAGGTAAAACAACTACGGCCATTAACCTGGCTGCAAGCCTTGCAGTGCTTGAGTTTAAAACATTGCTGGTTGATGCAGACCCACAGGCCAACAGTACCACGGGTACCGGTTTCGACCTGCACAATATTACCCAAAGCCTCTATGACTGCATGGTTAACGGAGCATCGGCAAAAGACATGATCTTAAAATCTGAAATTCCTTTTTTAGATATTTTGCCATCGCATATTGATTTAGTGGGCGCCGAAATTGAAATGATCAATTATCCTAACCGGGAAACGGTTTTAAAGAAAATATTAGACCCCATCAGGGATGAATATGATTTTATTATTATTGACTGCTCTCCTTCATTAGGATTGATAACTGTAAATGCATTAACTGCTGCCGATAGTGTGGTGGTGCCTGTACAAACCGAATTTTTTGCATTGGAAGGATTGGGTAAATTATTAAACACCATAAAAATTGTACAAAACAGGTTGAACACTGAATTGAAGATAGAAGGCATTTTAATGACGATGTACGATGGCCGCCTGCGCCTTTGCAACCAGGTGGTAAGTGAGGTACGCCGGCATTTTGAAGATATTGTTTTCAGCAGCATCATTCACCGCAATACCAGGCTTAGCGAAGCACCAAGCTTTGGAAAGCCGGTTATATTGTATGATGCTGACAGCAAGGGAGCCATCAATTATTTAAATCTTGCCAAAGAAATTTTACAGAAAAACAACATGACAAAAATTAAAGAAGCAGATAGAATAATTAATTAGCCAATGTGCTAATGTGCTGATTTGCTAATTAAAATACAGCGACTCACATTAGCACATTAGCTACTTAGCAAATTATCACATTAACTATGACGCAGCCAAATAAAAAAGACGCTTTAGGAAAAGGAATCAGAAGTTTATTACAAAACATTGATGCTGATTTAAAAACCACTGCAGGAAATTTAAGACCCGATGTGATGGAACATGCTTCTGTATCTATGCGTATTGCATTAGACCAGATTGAAGTAAATCCCAAACAGCCACGCCACGATTTTGATGAGGAATCTTTAAGCGAACTGGCAGCATCCATAAAAATGCACGATATCATTCAGCCGCTTACAGCATCCAGGTTACCCAATGGCAAATACAGGCTGGTAGCTGGTGAACGGCGTTTCAGGGCTGCAAAAATTGCCGGTTTAAAAGATGTACCGGTTTATGTAAGGCAGGCAAACGATAGCCAGTTGCTTGAGTTATCGCTTTTAGAAAACCTGCAACGAAAAGACCTTAATGCCATTGAAATTGCCTTAAGTTACAAACGCCTGATGGATGAACTGGAATACACACAGGAACAGGTAGCCGAAAGAATGGGCAAAGAAAGAAGTACAGTAGCCAACTATATCCGGCTGCTAAAATTACCTCCCGACATACAGGTGGCTGTTCGTACGGGTGTTGTTAGTATGGGGCATGCCAGGGCATTAATTAATGTTGATGTGGTTGATAAACAATTATACATTTTCAACGAAATAAAAAGAACTGGTCTTTCCGTTCGTCAAACAGAAGAACTGGTAAGAAAACAATAT
>JANOVD010000185.1:0-7822 GCA_031417255.1 Chitinophagaceae bacterium | reverse complement strand
CCAATACGAATGTTACGGTCTTTAAATCTTAAGCTGAATGAATTGGCGCCCATGGTTGAAAAACTTGTAGTAAGACTGTTGCTGGCCGCTTTGATGGAAGTGATGATGAGGATCAATGCAAAAATGCCCAGTGCAATGATAGTGACAGTTATTGCCGTTCGTAATTTATTACCCGAAATATTTCGCCAGGAAAGTGCAAGCGTATCTTTAAAAGTCATTGATCGTAAATATTCATCCTAAAGTTAAGGGTTGAAAACAATTAAGACGGAAAATTTTTTATAACCTGTACATACTAACTATAACTATTGCATAGGATAGGCGGCAAAATACAGGCACACGGATGACACGGGTTGGACGGATGAACACAGGTTTTTTTTTCTACGAAAAAAATAGGATGCCAATCCAAAGTTCTGCGATGCAGAATAATCTGTGTTCATCTGTCCAACCCGTGTCATCCGTGTGCTAATATCGCATATCTCATGAAATTATTAGTACTGCTTAAAAATATAACCAGTCTGTAAGTAAATTGGGAAATAATCCCAAAGCGATAATTAACAGCGAAGTGATGACCAGTAAAATTTTAAATGCAGGAGTTATAGCTTCTTCAGTAAGCACAGCATCTTTGTCAGTTTCTTTAAAAAACATGGCCTGGATAATTCTGAAATAATAATATGCACTGATTGCTGCACACAATACTGCAAAAATAACAAGCCAGATATGATGCCCGTTTTTAACGGAGGCCTGCAACATGTAAAATTTGCTCATGAACCCGGCGGTTAACGGTATGCCTGTTAATGACAAAAGAAAAATAGTGGCTGTAACTGCCAGCAACGGTTGTTGTTTGCCAAGCCCGTTAAACCCTTCAATGGTATAATCCTTCATTCTTATTAAAATGGCAAAAATACCAATGCTTGCCAAACTGTAGGCTGCCGCATACAATACCAAACCCTCTTTAGCCAGGCTGTTTAATGCAAATAAAGAAAACAACATAAAGCCTGCCTGTGCAATACTTGAATAAGCCAGCATACGTTTTACGCTTTGCTGAAAAACTGCAGTAAGATTGCCTACCAATAAAGTTGCAGCGGTTAAAATAACGATGAGTGTTTGCCACTGCTGGTGCATGCTGCCGAAAGCATTTTCAAATAAACGTACAAAGGCAAAGAACGCAGCGGCTTTTACAATTGTTGCCATGAAAGAAGTGAACACAGTTGGTGCACCGTCGTACACATCGGGTGTCCAGAAATGAAATGGCGCCGCCGATACTTTAAACGACATGGATACCAATAACAACACCAGTCCTGCAGCAATCATAGGTGGCATTGGTGCATTGCCTGATATAATATTATCAATAAAAAAAGAACCGGTTGCACTGCCTCCATACAGAAAAGCAATACCCAATAACATGATACCGGTAGAAAATGCGCCCATTAAAAAATATTTAAGCGCTGCTTCGTTACTTTTTAAATTTCTTTTATCGCTGCCGGTTAAAATGTATAACGGAATAGAAACTATTTCGATACCGATAAACAGCATCAACAACGAATTGAATGTTGATATGATGGCAACGCCGCATAAAATAAAAAACAGCAACGCAAAATATTCCGAAACATTTTCTCCAACTTTTTCAATATCCCTGCCGTTGAGTAAAAAATAAAGCAGGGTACAGCCAAATGCCACATTGATAAAGGTTAAATTGAAACTGTTGAAATGCAACATGCCTTTTAACTCAACTGCAAAAAGTGGAGTACCCATATTCATTTCCAGGCAATTCAATGCCAATATTACTGCCAACCCCAGAATTGCCATGTATTTGGGCGTGGCTTTATTTTTAATAAAAGCTCCGCCCAACATCATCACTACACCCCAGATCGCTGTAAATATTATTGCGTTCATATGCTTAGTACAGCCCCATCCTATCCTTTCCACCGCGGCGGAGAAGGGAAATGGAGAAGATTATGTTTTGTTATTTAAATCTTGTTAAAATATTCAATACCGTATCTTTTGTTAAGTCGAAAACCGGTTGCGGAAAAACACCGAACAGAAAAATAAATACAACCAGTACTGCCAATACAAGTTTTTGATTCAATGTTATATCCTGCATATTTCCTGTGATGGAATTTGCCTCGCCATAAAAAACCTTCTGCACCATATTTAAAGTATATACAGCTGCCAGTATTATGCTTATGCCGGCAACAGCAGTAAACCACACATTAAATGTAAACAGCCCGGTAAACATCATAAACTCTCCAACAAATGCATTGGTTAAAGGCAGGGCAATATTAGCCAATGCTATCACTACCAGGAAGATTGTTAATACCGGGGCTTTATGAGCAATACCGCCCAGCTCCGAAATTTTACGGGTACCGGTATGTTTTTCAATAAGATCAACCACTATCCACATGCCAATGATATTGATACCATGAGCGAACATTTGAAACATCACACCCTGCAAACCAATTTCGGTTCTTGTAAAAATAGCTGCACACATTAAACCTATATGTGCAATGGATGAATAAGCTACAAAACGTTTCAGGTCATCCTGTTTAATTGCAATTAAACTGGCATAGATCATACCGATCACTGAAAGGGCAATAACAATATTATCAAACTTTAATACCGCATCGGGAAAGATGGGGAGTATCCAACGTATCACAGCAAAAATTCCCATCTTCACCATGATACCGCTCAGCACCATCGTTGTTGAAGTTGGCGCCTGCTCATATGTATCGGGCTGCCAGGTATGAAAAGGAAACACCGGCATCTTTATGGCAAAGGCAATAAAGAAGAGCCAGAAGAGCCAGTTTTTTTCTGTGGGAGAAAGTACAGCCGAATAAATGGCGTTCATAGAAAATGAATGATCGGCAAATGCTGCAGGCACAGTATGCATGTACACATAAATAATACCAACCAGCATCAGTAACGAACCGGTAAAAGTGTAAATAAAGAATTTAAACGTAGCCTGTATCCTTCTTTCTCCGCCCCATCGGCTGCACAAAAAGTAAACCGGTATAACAGCCAGCTCCCAGAAAAAATAAAACACCAGGATATCCAGTGCTGTAAATACACCCATTAAACCGGCCTGCGTTAAAAGCATTAAACCATAAAATACATTTGCGTTTTTATAGTTTGTTTTATAAGTAGCGATAAAAATAAGCGGGAACGAAACTGCAGTTAATGCAGTAAGCAAATGGCCCATGCCATCAAGACCGATACTGAAATTGCTACCCAGGTATTTTAACCAGTAATAACTTACATTATTAAGGTAAAAGTGTTTTGTATTATCGGCATAAACCAAACTTACAACCGAAATACCCAAAGTAATTAAGGCTGATATTAATGCCCATGCTTTTACTGTCTTTTCCTTTCGTATAAAAAATGCCGCCAGCCCCGCTACCAGCGGAAACCAGATCAATAACTCCGGAAATGTTATCCAAATATTTTTTGGGTCCATATCTGCTTATTACAAAAACAATTGAATAATAAAAAAGATCAAAATACCAAGTACCATCATTAAAACATAGGCACCCACCTGGCCCGATTGAATTAACCGGATCTGTCGGCTGCCATAGTTTACTGCTTTACCAACGCCGTTTACAAAACCATCAATTCCTTTTTTCTCAAACACGTTATTAAAATATTTTGCGATTGACTGAACAGGTTTTACAATGATGGCATCGTACAACTCATCAACATACCATTTATTTGTCAATACTTTTCCAAGGCCGGTCTCTTCTTTGTCAACTTTTTGATATTTACTGTACCTGCTCCATGCAAAAACAAGTGCCGCCAATGCTGCAGCAACAGAAATACCCATCAGCATATATTCAGTTTCATGGCTCATAGTATGCGCTGCAATTTTTGCATTGCTTTGTGCAAACACCGGCGCTAAAAATGCTTCAAGCCTGTGGCCGCCATGCATAAAAATTTCAGGTATGCCTATCAAGCCGCCAATAACAGAAAGTATGGCCAGGATTATTAAAGGAATGGTGATCGCCTTCGGGCTTTCATGTAAATGATGTTGCTGTTCGTGTGTACCTCTGAATTTTCCAAGAAAGGTCATGGCATATAAACGGAACATATAAAAAGCGGTCATGATGGCTCCGGCAACCCCCACGCCCCATAGCAATTGCGATCTTTCAAATGCTGCAGCCAATATTTCATCTTTAGAAAAGAAACCTGAGAATGGCGGCATGCCTGCAATAGCCAAACAAGCCAGTAAGAAAGTGATATGCGTAATGCTCATGTACTTTTTCAGTCCACCCATATTACGGATATCCTGTTCGCCGCTCATGGCATGAATAACACTACCTGCTCCAAGGAATAATAAGGCTTTGAAAAATGCATGTGTCATTACATGAAACACAGCGCCGGTATATGCTCCAACCCCAAGCGCTAAAAACATATATCCCAACTGACTTACGGTAGAGTAAGCCAATACTTTTTTTATATCGTTTTGTTTTAAAGCAATGGTAGCGGCGAGTATGGCTGTTGATAAACCAACAATGGCCACAACGCCTTGTGTTACCGGCGCCATGGTATATAAAATATTGCTTCGGGCAATCATATAGATACCGGCAGTAACCATGGTAGCAGCATGTATCAATGCACTCACCGGTGTTGGGCCCGCCATAGCATCGGGCAACCAGGTGTACAAAGGAATTTGAGCACTTTTACCCATGGCGCCTACAAATAAAAGTAAAGTGATGCCGGTAATATCGAAAGTTGTAAGTGGATTAGTTTTTGCATTTGAAACAACATCAAAAACAGTATGAAAGTCAACCGAGCCAACTTTTGAGATCAGCCAAAACACAGCCAGCAAAAAACCCAGATCACCAATGCGGTTCATGATGAAGGCTTTTTTTGCAGCAATATTGTAGTTGGTATTTTTAAACCAGTAGCCGATCAATAAATAAGAACAAAGCCCCACTCCCTCCCAACCGATAAACATGATCACAAAGTTGGCGCCCATTACCAACAGCAACATAGAGAAAACAAACAGGTTCAGGAAAGCAAAATACTTTGCAAAATCTTTTGGTTCTTCATCATGCATGTAGGCTGTTGAATATACGTGTATCAAAAAGCCAACACCTGTAATTATTAATAAGAAAATAGAAGAAAGCTGGTCTATCTGAAAATCGAAACCAATTTTAAGTGCAGTAATATTTATAAAATCGAAATAATGAGCAACCTGTGTATTGCCATCTTTAACATTTAAAAAAACAGCCACGCTGATCAAAAACGAAAGAAATACCGTTCCGCTGCCGATAATACCGGCCATTGTTTTTGACACGTGTTTTCTGCCCAGGCCATTAATTAAGAAGCCAAGTAAAGGCAGTACAGGAATCAGCCAAACCAATTGAAAAACATTATTCATATTGCCCCAAACCCCTAAAGGGGCTTTTGCCTTAAACCTCAAGGAGATTTAAGTTGTTAAAAATTTATTCCAATATTAATACTCTTGCCTTACTCCCCTTTAGGGGATGGGGGCTTAATTCTTCAGCCTGTTTAAAAAATTCACATCTACCGAATGTGTATTTCTATAAAGCATTACAATAATTGCCAGTCCCACACTTACTTCTGCCGCTGCAACCACCATAATAAAAAATACAAAGATCTGTGCATCGCTTACCACATTGGGATTAGATTGTGCAACTACAGATGCGGCGTGCATTTTTGAAAATGCAACCAACAATAAATTCACGGCATTCAGCATTAACTCAATGCACATAAAAATGATGATGGAATTGCGGCGGGTAAGTACCCCCACAATACCAATGCAGAATAATGCAACTGCCAAACCGATGTACCATTGAATTTCCATATAAAGCGGCCTCCCCTAACCCCTCCCGAGGAGGGGATACGGAAGATTATTTTTTCGTGTTTTTCAAATTTATTTCTATTCTATTTATCAGAATTACTGCTTTGTTGTTGCCTCTAACCCAAATTCCCAATACCCAATTCCCAATTACTGAGTTTTCTTACCAATCACCACTGCCCCGATCATGGCGCTTAAAAATAATACCGAGCTGATCTCAAATGGTATCACATAATCTTTAAACAACACCATGCCCAGGTTTTTTATCAATCCATCATTACCACTACCCATTTGCACCATTTCTGTTGCCACTGAAGATTTTGTTATTGCAGCAATTAAAACAAGGAACAGACAACCGCCCGAGATTAAACCTGCAAATTGCAACAGCCTGTTTTTCTTGGGTTCCGATGCTGCATTTAAATTCATCAGCATTACCACAAATAAAAACAATACCATAATTGCGCCGGCATACACTATAATATTTACAATGGCTAAAAACTGTGCATTCAATAAAATATAATGACCCGAAATTGCGAAGAATACTACAATCAAAAATAAAATACTGTGCACAGGGCTTTTACTGGCAACTACCATGATGGCACTGAATAAAGCCAAAATAGTTAAACCCCAAAATAATATTTCTGTGATGCTCATACTCTTTAATTAACCGTTTCTTTTTTTGCCCTGTTACCCAATGCTTTTTTATAAGCCTCGGGTTCTTCTTTGGGATGTGGTATTAACAGATCCTGTTTATTATAAATAAATTGTTTGCGCTGATAATCGGATGGCGCAAAAGTTTCGCTTAAGTAAATGGCATCTTTAGGGCAACTCTCTTCACACAAACCACAAAAAATACAACGCAACATATTGATCTCGTATTTAGCAGCGTATTTTTCTTCCCGATATAAATTTTCTTCGCCGGGTTGCCTTTCTGCAGCTTCCATGGTAATGGCTTCGGCCGGACAGGCAACGGCACACAATCCGCAAGCCGTACAGTTTTCACGTCCGTCTTCATCCCTGTTTAAAATTTGTAACCCTCTAAATACGGGGCTGAAAGGCCTGGTCTTTTCAGGATAATTGATCGTTGGTTTCTTTTTAAAAATATGACTGAAAGTGATGAGCATACCTTTAAATATAGCAATCAGGTAAAGCTTCTCAAAGAAGTTCATTTTCCTGCGGTCAACCAACTTTACCCTATTTGTTAATGCTTGCATATTTGGATTCGATAATTCGGTATTAATTTATTAAAACTTTAAAAGTATCACCAATCTGATTTTTTAATCATTGACTGCTTTAGTTGAGTAATTACATTTTTAAACTCAGTTAGCAATTTTGGATATGCCTCACTTGTCGCCTTCTTATAAGTTCCTTTATTGCTATCTTCAATAAGAGTCTCAAAAGTCTGGTCACTTACTATAGGTGCTCTTTCTCTTGATGTGTGTTGATCGTATGACTTCAATGTAATATCGTAAATGCGATACTTATATTTATTGTCCTTACAAAGTATTTCAATTGAGAAATAAGCATTTAATTTTCTCTCCCACGATTGCCCCATCACCTTATTTTGATTGCCAATGGCTATTATTATGCCCTTACCAATTATCTTGCCTTCAGCCTTATCCTCATACTGAATTACATCTTTCGCACTTTTAAAGACATCAACAAAAAATGTTTTAGCATTATTAAACAACATGTCTTTATTTATGCTGTCAACATTAATTATCTCCATATAGCCATATTGCCCATCAACCTTTGGCATGGTATCTAATTGTCCATACGATTGAACAAAAAATGAGAGGGCAAAAACTATAAAAAATAGTTTTTTAAATAAATTTTTAAATCTTTTTTTCATTTCAATAACCATATTTAACTATCGATTTATTTTAAAAATGCCAATTGTTTTGTTTCAATAATATCAGTGCGCCTGTTATCAGCATATTTAACAATGCCAACGGAATTAAGATTCGCCAGCCAAGGTTCATCAACTGATCGTACCTGAATCTTGGA
>JANOVD010000184.1:0-1910 GCA_031417255.1 Chitinophagaceae bacterium | reverse complement strand
GTAATATTGCATACAACCTGATGCAGGAAGTTAACGGCACCGATTCAATTGGCCCTATCCTGCTCGGATTAAAAAAACCGGTACACGTTTTGCAACTGGGCAGCTCAATCCGTTCTATTTTTAATATGGTATTGATTGCAGTTGTAGATGCACAAACAAAATGTAAAACCAATACCAGGGAAGTTGTTAAAAAAAGTAAATGGTGGAAACGGAAAAATAACGGTTCAACCGATGTAGATCATTGATGTATGATGTTTGATGTACGATGTACGTCTGCATAGCCACTGAAATAATCTTACTTTCGTACACCTGACATTGTACATCTAACATATTTTATTAAATGCTTTTTTTCAATCATTTCGGGCGCTATATCTTGATGTTGCGGGGTATGTTTACCAAACCAGAAAACATGCGCATGTATTGGAAAGAACTGATGCACCAATGTGTTGAGATCGGTATCGGTTCGCTGGGTATTGTAATTATCATTTCGGTTTTTATGGGTGCGGTAAGTGCGGTACAAACATCTTATCAATTGGTTAGCCCGCTTATACCCGCAACTACCATTGCACAAATTGTAAGAGATACAGTAATTCTGGAATTTGCCCCCACAGTGGTTTGTATTGTATTGGCCGGTGTTGTTGGCAGTAAAATTGCCAGCGAATTGGGTAATATGCGTGTGAGCGAACAGATAGATGCTTTGGAAATAATGGGTATCAATACCAAATCATACCTGGTACTGCCTAAAATTGCAGCTAGTTTACTTACTATTCCTATGCTGGTGGTTTTATCAATGGTGCTGGGTATTTTAGGCGGACGGCTGGCAGGTGCCGCAACGGGTATCTTATCAACCGATACTTATGATATGGGGCTGTTAATGAACTTTGTTCCCTACAATGTATTTTTTGCTTTGGTTAAGGCATACACATTTGCATTTATCATCAGCACCATCCCATCTTATTACGGTTACTATGTAAAAGGCGGTGCTTTGGAAATTGGAAGAAGCAGTACAAAAAGTGTGGTAGTTGCCTGTGTAATGATCTTATTTGCAGATTATATTTTAGCTGCTTTGTTATTAGGATAAAAATTTGCTTTAAAGATTAGATTAGTATGATTGAATTTAAAAACATAAAGAAAAGTTTTGAGGATAAAGTAGTGCTTGATGATGTGAGCCATGTTATGGAAACCGGTAAGGCCAATTTAATAATCGGGCAAAGCGGCAGCGGAAAAACTGTTTTACAAAAATGCCTGGTAGGATTATTTGAACCCGATGCAGGTGAGATCATTTACGACGGGCATAGTTTTACAGAAATGATTATTGATGAAAGAAAAGAATTACGCCAGCAGATCGGTATGCTTTTCCAGGGATCTGCCCTGTTCGACAGTATGACCGTAGAACAGAACATCATGTTTCCATTAGACATGTTTACCAACAAATCTTTCAGCGAAAAATTAAAACGGGTTAACGAAGTGCTGGACAGGGTAAACCTGGAAGGTATCAATAAAAAATACCCCGCAGAATTAAGTGGTGGTATGAAAAAAAGAGTGGGCATTGCCCGTGCTATTGTACTCAACCCCAAATATTTATTTTGCGATGAACCCAACTCGGGGCTTGATCCGCAAACCTCGATGGTGATTGATAAACTTATTTTAGATATCACCCGTGAGTTTAACATGACCACCGTTATTAACACACACGACATGAACAGTGTGATGGAAATGGGCGAAAATATCATTTACCTGTACGAAGGGAAAAAAGAATGGACAGGGAATAGAAAAGATATTATTTTTTCGAAAAACGAACGATTGAACAGTTTTATTTTTGCATCAGAATTTTTACAGGATGCCAAAGACATGCGCATGCTTGAAGCAAAAGGAAAGATAAGTGATGACAGGGATATGGATAAAATGCT
>JANOVD010000183.1:0-3042 GCA_031417255.1 Chitinophagaceae bacterium | reverse complement strand
CCGATTTCAGACGCGGCTTGGGTTCAAATGCCGCCTGGCGATTTTCGCGCAACTGGTTTTTCCTTTTGCGCCCACCTTCACCAGCGACAGGCTTTTTTTCCAGGAAGGCGAACATGCCATCCAGAACATCGCGGGCCTCATCGTCGGGCAGCGGTGCCGACAAATCCGGTGTTTCGTCTGTGACCGGCGTGGCGGGCGCTAGTGACGTGGCAACAATTATAGGGGCGGACGTATAGGTGCCATCAAGTGGAATGCCAGGAAGCCCTGTCGGCGTCAGGCCGCTTTCGGCCACATCCATGATTTCCTTCCACAACGGGGCAGGGATCTTGCCGCCCGTCACTTCATTCATGGGGCTGAAATCGTCATTGCCAACCCAAACGCCCGTGACGTTATGGGCCGTGAAGCCGACGTACCAGGCATCGCGATAGCTTTGATTGGTGCCGGTTTTGCCGCCTTGCGGGGCATAGCCAAGGTCAGCCTTGCGGGCGGTGCCATTTTTCACCACGGCACTCAGCATGCTGTTGAGATCGGCAATCGCCTCTTCAGGTACAGTCTGTTGTTGGGGCGAAGTGTTGATACTGCGGTTATAGATGACTTCACCCGTTGGCTTGCGGATTTCGAGAACGCCATAGGGTGAAGCCATCTTGCCGCCACCTGCGAAAGTGGCATAGCCCGTTGTCAGGTCAAGCAGGGTAAGGGCACTGGTGCCGAGAACCATGGGAGGCCAGGTTTCCAGATCGCCCTGGATGCCCACCTTGTGGGAGGTTTCAATGATGAACTTGCGACCGACATCGATCGACAGTTTGACCGGGATGGAATTGTAGGAATGGGCAAGCGCATTGCTCAGGGTGGTGCGGCCTGCAAATTTGTTGCTGTAGTTTTTTGGACTCCAGTTTCCAACACTAACAGGACTATCCACCACAATCTGGTTGGGTTTGTAGCCTTTCAAAATCGCCGCGAGATAAACGAAAGGTTTGAAGGCAGAGCCGGATTGCCGCTGGGCGCTGGTGGCCCGGTTGAACTGGCTGACATCATAATCCCGGCCACCAACGATGGCCTTGACCGCTCCGTCAGGCGCCATGGTAACGGATGCAGCCTGTGTAAATTTTCCCGCAGGCCCCAAAGTATCGACAGCCCGGTTGAGAATTTGCTGGGCCGCCGTTTGCAGCTTGTTGTCAATGCTGGTCTTTACTTCAACAACGAAGTTGCCATTGAGACTGTATTTTTCGAGAACATCCAAGGTGTCTTGATAGACCCAATCCAAAAACCAGTCGGGAGCACTGGCATTGGCATGGCTGATGACAACCAGGGGTTCTCGCTTGGCCTGCAGCAATTCGCCTTGCGTGATGAATCCCACATCCAGCATGCGGTAGAGCACCACGTTGGCGCGGGCCTTGGCGGCTTCAAGGTTTTGATGGGGCGCATATGTGGTGGGTGCCTTGAACAGGCCAGCCAGGATCGCCGATTCAAACAGCGAGATATCCCGCACCGATTTGCCGAAATAGAATTGCGATGCGGCTTCGATGCCATAGTTGCCACCACCCAGATAAGAACGGTCGAGATAGAGTTTGAGGATTTCCTGCTTGGAAAGCCGCGCTTCAATCCACAGCGACAGGAAGGCCTCATGGGCCTTGCGGCGCAGGGTTTTTTCAGGTGACAGGAACAGGTTCTTTGCCACCTGTTGGGTGATCGACGAACCACCTTGCACCTTGCCATCGGCTTGTGCGTTGCGCGTCATGGCGCGCAACGTGCCAATCACATCCACGCCAAAATGATCAAAAAACCGGGCGTCTTCCGTTGCCAGCACGGCCTGGACCATATGCGGCGGAATGTCCTCAAGCGGAATGGCATCATCCTGCCGGATGCCGCGCTGACCGATAATCTGGCCCGCCGAATCAGTAAAGGTCACCGCATATTCACGGCCCCGGTTCCACACATCGCCCGTGCCGGAAAACGGTGGCAAGGCAAACGCCAGAATGGCAAAAGCCGCAACAGTGCCGAATGTCGCCATGTCATCAACAATGTCGATGATGATGCGGCGCGGACCGGAAATGCGAAAATAACGATAAAGCCAAGAGCCATAGGCCGAGCCCATGCGCTTCAGCCCGTCCCAGATTTCAAACAGCAGGGAGCTGACGAATGAATCGGCTTTCCAGATGGTCCGAAATATCGAATTGCGCGTCGGCAGTGGTCCCACGGTCTAACCTGTCGTCCCCCAGTTGATTTCAGCTGCTCGCCCGCTGCAAATCAACCTGCAACCCGTCTAAACAAGCCTGAGCACTGTGTCGAGCATGCTTCACAATAGTGGTGAAGCTGCGGCAAGGGTGCGTAGCGTGAATCGCTTAAGTTTTGTGCAATCGCCTCGGAAGTTGACTGTTTTTCAGGCGAACTGATGATTTGGCAACAAGCCGCACTGAAAAACCGCGCATTAACAATTGGTTAACAATCTGCCTGTTTGGCATGCAAATTGCCTAGGATTTATGGCTAAAAAACAGGCGCGTTCCAAGCGGGCCCGAAAATCACGATCAAAACGGGGCAATGGGGACCGGGTAATGAAGAAAACAATTTTGGCAGCAGTATTTTTGGCATCGCTGATGGCAGGCGCATCATCCGCCTTGGCCCAGACCTCAGCCATCAACGGAGCCGATACGGCTTGGGTATTGGTGGCAACCTGCCTCGTCATCATGATGACCATTCCCGGCTTGGCACTTTTCTATGGTGGACTGGTACGCAAGAAAAACGTGCTTTCAACCCTGATGCAGAGTTTTGTGTCCTGTTGCCTATTGTCGTTGTTGTGGATCTTCGTTGGCTATTCTCTAGCCTTTAGCGGTTGCAATCCGTGGATTGGTGATACGGCCAAATTTTTCCTGAATGGAGTCAGCAAAGATTCTCTGACCGGAACTATTCCTGAAACCCTGTTCATGACCTTCCAGATGAGTTTCGCCATCATAACCCCCGCCATCATCTGCGGCGCATTTGCCGATCGCATGAAATTTTCATCCCTGCTGTGGTTCCTCAGCATCTGGTTGTTGGTGGTCTATG
>JANOVD010000182.1:0-1538 GCA_031417255.1 Chitinophagaceae bacterium | reverse complement strand
CTTCCGAGCGTCGTGATGCATCGGTCGATGTGACAGGAGCAGTTTATGAATGTGCACAGTGTGGTTCCGGTCGTTCTCACCGGAGCAGGTTGGCGCACCATGATGCGGGGGGCGCTCTGGATTCGACAGTCTGCACTGCGGAACAAATCCCGAGTCACAGTGCCACGCGATCCTCCCTGTACCCAGGGATTTGCGTATTATACTTCACGCGGCCAGAAATGAGGCCGGATCGAACGTCTGAAAATTGTGGGTCATGAGCGTCTGAAGTTTGTCTTGATGTTCAGTTGGGATCTTTTCGAGGCAACCGTCAATAGCGTTGCGGAATTCGTCGAAAGTAGCATAGTGGCGTCCATACAGAACCTGTTTTTTGATGAACTTCCACAGCCGCTCAATTAAGTTCAGGTTTGGGGAGTACGAAGGCAGAAACAGCAATTGGATGTTCAGGTTCGTGGCCAAGTCGATCACGGCCGCACAATGCTGATATCGTGCATTGTCCAGCACCAGTGTGATTGGTCCCTTTAGGCCCAACGCTGAGATTTTTACGAGTAGCGCGCACATGGTTTGGGAGGACACTGTGGCGTCGGTGGTGATGCTGACAATGGTGTTGGTCACCGCGTTCCAG
Organism: Chitinophagaceae bacterium; assembly: GCA_031417255.1. GTDB lineage: Bacteria > Bacteroidota > Bacteroidia > Chitinophagales > Chitinophagaceae > Ferruginibacter. The sequence goes on along the minus strand of JANOVD010000182.1, from coordinate 916 downwards.
GCTCCGAGCACGCTGTAGCGTTTGCGTCCCGAGGCTGCGCGAATGAAGAGACGCACCTTGCACCAGACACAGCACAAAAACGAGCCCATTACAAAATGGGCGGCGTCCACAAAGAGCACATGGCCTATGCCAGTTCGCGCAGCGTCCAACGCGGGTTCCAGCTTGGTTTCCAGGAATTCCGCTTGCGTGGCGATATGCTCTTCGATGCTCTTTTTCGGAGGCAACGGAATGGCAGCCATGCAGCGCCAGTTCAGGCCCAGCACTTTTTTAAAAAGGCCCGCACCTGCGTGGGCCTGCGCTCGATGCCTGTCAGATCTTTAATCCGCTGGCAGGCTTCTGCGATGGTGTGTGGCGGGTGCTTGAGAAAGGATTCCTCAAGAGACGCACGATGTTCCATTAACTCGCTGGTGGGCGAAACCCACTTGAATTCCCGCAAGCCTTCCAAGCCACCCTGGCGATAAATCGCCACATAGCGATCCACAGTCGCCTCTGAAACTCCGGCGAGGCGTGCTACCTCTCGGTAGACCAAGCCCTGACTGATGAGCCACAGAACTTCCATCCGCTGCTGAACGCGCGGATGAGGGTGCTCAAAGCGTTCCTTGTGGAATATCTTACGCTCTTCGTCCGAAAACGATAAATTGGCCATCCTTGACCACTTTCGCCATGAATCTTGAAATCATCCTGAAGCCGGGATTTAACCAGATATTTGGGGTGACGACAAGACCTCATTTCTGACCGCACACAGTATAGTGAGAACAATGCGGTCTGCCTTCACGGGTGATTTTTGGGTAACCACGCTGCGGCGTTGTTTTCGCATGTGCGTGATCGGCAATGCGAGTCGGCGGAGCGACATCGCCTACGTTCAGCAGCCCGATTGCGCACTGACCGCGTTCTGTCCCAGAAACAATTCCATGTA
>JANOVD010000181.1:0-1894 GCA_031417255.1 Chitinophagaceae bacterium | reverse complement strand
ATTGACTCCGATTTGTTGCAACCGCAGGCGCAGCCACGACCGCCCGACGCATCCGAACCGTCGATCGTTTCGAGACGGCTACCGGAGGCGTAATCCTTGACCGACGTATAGGTGTAGAGCTTGCCCTCGACTACCAGTGCCGGGTAACGCGCCTCGATGGCTCGCGCCAGACGTTCGGCGCGGCGCACCGCGCGTTCACGTGCGCCCGGCACACGTCCGTCGTAGCGGAAATGCACGATCACCGGTACCGGCAAGCCGTGCGCCACGTTTACCTTCTTGAAAATCTTGATGCCCACGTCCATGTCGGCCGCGCCCTCTTCCACCGTTTCCATCTGCGCCTGATAGGCGAGATTGCGCAGTTGCACGTCGTCGAAGCTGTCGCCCACCACGATGCAGCGCTCGGTGTGGCCAAGGTGAGCGTAGCGGCCGGCGTGGTAGCGGCGCACGTATTCAACCTGGGCCATGTTGTTCTTGAGCAGGTAACCGCAGAACCAGCGCATGCCTTCGCTCGCCGTATCGTCTATCCTCACGCCTGCGGCCTCGGCCACACGCGTGCGAATGAATTCCTTGGCCTCGTCACGTCCCAGCGTGGCGCTGGCATCGAACAATTCCAGGTTGTCCACGTAGCGCTCCAGGCTCATCTCGCCCTGGGCGTTCGGCACATGCACGCGAATCGCGTCGGTGTCGGTGTCCACGCCGACCAGCAGCGTTGCCACCGAGGCACCGTGATGGCTGTTTTCAACCGCCGTGCGGAATGCGGTGAGGCGTTCCAACAACGCGCTGGCGGCCTTGTGCGCATCACTGCCGTGCGCCGCACAGCCTTCGTGCGCCGGGTCGGAGCTGCTGGTGTGGTACACACCAATCTTGAGGTAACGCGTCGGCTCGCTGGCCGGGTTCGGCAGCGCCTCGCGGTGGCGGTGCAGCTCCACGTCCGACCAGTTGCGCATGCTTTCTTCGATGTCGAACATCGAACCGGCGAACGACTTGCGGTTCGCCACCATCGCCGGCGGCACGCGCAAGATGTAATCCACCACGCCGCTCAAACGGCCATCAGCACAGGGCGTGATGTCGATGGCGTGAAAGCCCCACTTGCGAATCAGTTCGTCGGCCGGCTCGCCCTCGGCGAGATCCGCCAGGCTGCGGTCAAACGCGCGGTTGGCGAGCGCCACGAAAGTGCGGAACACGCTGTAGGCATACAGGCCCGGCATGTTGAGCGGCTTCAGCCAATCGGCCTTGAGACATTCGGTGGGCAATTCAAATCCGAGGCGATTGCTGACCAGCGTCTGCGCGCGGTCGGCGAAGCCGTCCTGCCACTGCATGGCGGCCACTTCCCGCAAGGCAGGAGCAATGGCCTCGAAGGCGGCGGTGATTTCGCTTTCGCGTTCCAACAGGCGGCGGTTATGCGCAGTGTCGTACAGCGGGTGCGCGCCGGCCACCGGCGCCGCGGAGGTCTCGGCGCTGTAGAGCGTGACGTACGGATTCACGGGCGCGGCGCCGTAGCCGGCGGGTTGGTAAACCCCGTCGCCACGTGTCTGCTTATTGCGCATTGCCGTCATCACGATACGTTCTCTTTACGTTCGCTCGTTAAAAATCCGTTAACCCTGCGCGCCGCCCGAAAGCGTGACGCGTGACGCAGTCTTCGCCGACCAGCCGTTGGTGCCCGTGACATGCTGGGTCGGGGCCTTGTGGTTACCCTTGCCTTTAAAAACCGTGGCATTCGCGAAGCCCTGCGGCGTGCCGGCGCGTTCACTCGGGTTACGCTCGGCGGCGATGTGACCTTCCGTGCCGGTCACATTGTTCTTCTCGCCCCAGGCAGCGCCGGTGATGGCCGGGCCTTCCATGCGGCCTTCGCCGGTGATGCGCGACTTGTCCTCGCTGCTGCTCGCGCCGCGCG
>JANOVD010000180.1:0-6926 GCA_031417255.1 Chitinophagaceae bacterium | reverse complement strand
CTCATTTACAAGTTACTCCTGAACATGCCAGCAACAGGATCAACTACTTCGTCTTCCACCTTCCGCTACGCAAATAAATAAATGAAATGATAAAGATGGTGAACCAGTAAACCAGTTCATTGCTCCAGGCCATGGCGAGTGAGATGTATTTTACTTTGATGAAATACCAGGTGTAAATAAGATACACCGTAATGGCAATTATTTCGATGAATAAATTCATCCTGGTTTTGGCGGTGCCGGTTACGCCATTAAGCCATACATTGGCAATGCTCATAAACATTAAACCAAAACTAACCACACGTAACACCGGTATGCCTTGTTGTACAAATGCAGTGCCCTGGCCAAATAAACTAAAAAATGCAGTTGGGAAAATATTTACCAGCAGGCACATGGCCAAACAAAAACCAATACTCAGCAACATAATTTTATTGATGGCTAACAGCACTTTGTCCTCACGCTTTTGGCCCATTAAATTACTTACCATCACATTGCAGGTGCTGGCAAATGCCCACACAAAAACACCCGTTAAGCCAAAAACATTACGCATGGTATTGCTGATGGCTTTGGCGGTTTCATCGTGCAGGCCTTCAATTAAAATAAAAAATATAAGCCAGGTAGTAACGCTGATAACATACTGCAACATCAGCGGCGCCGATATTTTTAAAATTTGTTTGGTAATTACTTTATCGTAAACAAAAGTTTTTAACAGGCCATATTGTTTTTTTAAACCGGTGCGGTATAAAACAATCAGTACAACGATCATGCCTACAACCTCTGCAATAACTGATGCAACTGCAGCGCCGTTAAAGCCTAAAGCCGGAAAACCCCATCGCCCTTTAATTAATAAATAATCGAGCAGGATATTTAAGCCGGCTTCGCAGATAAAACCGATCATTAAATAACGGCTGTTTAGCGATGCTACCAAAAATGCATTACCCATCTGAAACAAAAACAAAAAGGGTAGGCCCCAAATCCTGATCTTTAAAAAACCAATTTCCTGTGGATATGCTTTTGGGTCGGCAACCTGCTGCAATATTAATGGTGCAACAAACCAGGTTATCAAAATACCGGCTACTGCAAACTGCAGGCAAATTCGTATGCCCTGTGCAAGAATGGTTTTAAATGCTTCGGGATTATCGCTGCCGGCATAACGTGAAAAAACTGCCTGCAATGCATTGTTCAATCCATGGCCTGCTACTGCAAAAATTAAATAAAAAACACCGGTTATGCCGGCATTACCCAACGCCTCGGTACTTAAATCGCCAAGGAAAATGCTGTTGGTAAGCATGTTTATCTGGGGAATAAGTATGGCAAGCGTTATAGGCAACGCAATAGTGAGGATCTGTTTATTGGTTACCTTAACTTTTAAATCGGGTGTTGTGGCAGTACTGTCCATAAAGTCAGCAAAAATATCTTATTTTGCCACCGAAATGCAACATGTGAATCCATCTTTTAATATACAGGCACCCCAAATTAATTTTAAAACGGCTCAGTTATTTACAGAAGCAGGCCCAATGGGCGTTTCGCTTGCCGTACTGGGCAGCGATAATTGTTTTAAGGCGGTTGTAACTTATAGTTTTTCAGCCGGGTTGAATGAAACCGAACTGGCTGAAAAGCTAAAGGAAATATTCAGCAGTGAAAATTTATTGCAAAAGCAATATTATAAAACGCATATTTTCTGGGCCTTTGCAGAAAGTATTTTAGTGCCTGCCGAACTGATGAACGAAGACCGTAATTTAAATATGCTGAACCTTGTTTTTGGCGATGCAAAGCAGGGTATCATCAGATCGGATTTTTTGTATAAACATAACCTGCATAATGTTTACCGCACACCGCAACCTGTTATTGATATTTTTTCGAGCTATTTGCCTGTTGCCACGCAAACACATTTATTTAGTGCCATTGTAAACCGCGATATGCCCGAAGGCAATCATTTGTTTACTGTTTTTTACAGCAACAGTTTAACCATCATGCTTTGCAGTGGCGGAAAGCTGCAGGTTGTACAAAATTTTGATTACACGAATCCTGATGACAGTGTTTTTCATTTGCTGAATGTTTGTAAAGGGTTCGATGTAAAGCCCGACGCAGTTACCTTACACATCAATGGCATGATTGATGCACAATCGGGTTTGTATGCTGCCATTTATAAATATTTTTTAAATATTGAGTTTGATAAACTTGCGGAAGGTTATATTTATGATGAAGCGATAAAAGTTCATCCGCAACATTTTTTCAGTCATTTATTTGCATTGGCATTATGCGTATAATCAGCGGCATACATGGGGGCCGAAGGATAAATCCGCCAATAAAAATGCCCTACACCAGGCCCACCACCGATATTGCCAAAGAAGGCCTGTTTAATATTTTGCAAAATAATTTGGCCTTTGATGAATTAAAAGTGCTGGACCTTTTTGGCGGCACGGGCTGCATCAGTTACGAACTGGCCAGCCGTGGAGCGCCTGATATTACCATTGTAGAGAAGGACACGAAGATGTACGACTTCATTAAAAAAACATCTGAAGAACTGAAGTTTGAAAATTTTAATGTGGTAAAGGGAGATGTTTTTCGTTTTATTGAAACCGCCAACCAGCCCGTAGGGCCCGGTAGGCAATACAACTTTATTTTTGCAGGGCCACCTTATGCATTAACAACCATTAATGACCTGCCATTAAAAATATTTGAAAACAACATTTTAAAACCCGGAGGATGGTTTGTGCTGGAACATACACCCCGGAACGATTATAAAAAGTTTGCGAATTATAAAATGGAAAGGAATTACGGGACGACTATCTTTTCTATCTTTATTGAATCATGAGTAGTGAATTGTGAGTGGTGGGCGGTTGGCAGTGGATTCTAAACCTTCTAAACTTTTCTAAACATTCAAAACTTTAATGCTTCTAAAAAGCTTCAGATATCTTCTTTTACCAATCAGCTGGATCTACGGATCAATAATATGGTTGCGCAACAAACTCTACGATAAAAACATTCTTAAATCATCTGATTTTAATTTTCCGATCATTTGCGTTGGTAATTTAGCAGCAGGCGGCACTGGCAAAACACCTATGACGGAATATTTGATCCATCTTTTAAAAAATGATTATAAAACGGCCACGCTAAGCCGTGGTTATAAAAGAAAAACAGAAGGTTTTGCCATAGCTGATAAAGACAGCACAGCTTTGGAGATAGGGGATGAGCCCATGCAGTTTCATCAAAAATTTCCGGATATTGTTGTAGCTGTTGGCGAAGAAAGGATTGTTGCCATTCCGCAAATACTTGACGAAAGGCCCGAAACTGAAGTGATTATTCTGGATGATGCTTTTCAGCACCGGCAGGTAAGGGCAGGACTGAATATCATTCTTACTGAATATGCAAACTTATACACCCGTGATTTTATTTTGCCTGCAGGCGACCTGCGTGATGTAAGAAGCAGCAGCAAAAGGGCGGATATAATTATTGTAACCAAATGCAGTGCACACTTAACTGAAACTGAAAAGAATGCAGTCATTTCCGAAATAAAACCGTTGGCAACTCAGTCAGTTTATTTTACAACCATTCTTTACAGCAAACCTTATCATCTTTTTACAAAAGAAGAAATTGATATTAAACATGATTATGGAATATTGCTTGTATGCGGCATTGCAAACCCAAGGCCCTTAAAAGAACATCTTACAAAACATGCAGATACTTATGAAATGCTGCGCTATGCCGATCACCATATTTTTCACAGCAACGATCTGAAAGATATTAAGCAGCAATTTGAAAAAATAAGTTCGGAGAAAAAACTGGTATTAACCACCGGAAAAGATGCAGTAAGGCTGGAGAAGTTTGTGAATGAACTTAAGGACTTCCCGATCTACGTTGTCCCGATTGAACATGCTTTTTTGTTCAATGAAGCCGAAAAATTTAATGATACGGTAACAGCTTTTATAAAAAGTTTTACCAGCACCAGAACCTGACCGAAGGATTTTATAATTTTCAACGTCTAACTTTAAACCAGTATTGCCTTTGACAGAACAGGAATTGCTTATTGGGCTCCGTAATGGAGAAGAACCTGCATTCAGGGAACTTGTTATGCAATTACAGGATAAGGTATTCAATACTGCACTTGGTTTACTTCAACATTATACCGAAGCCGAAGATATTGCACAGGAAGTTTTTATACAGGTCTACCGATCCATACAACAGTTTAAAGGCGAATCTCATTTATCTACCTGGATATACAGAATTACAGTTACCAAATCACTCGATCATCTGCGCAGCAAAAAAAGAAAAAAACGCTTTGGTTTTGTAAGCAGCCTGTTTGGAGATAACAATATGCCATTGCACGAAGCCCGGGACTTTAATCATCCCGGTGTGCTACAGGAAAATAAAGAAGACGCAACCTTACTGTTTAAAATGATCGATCAGCTGCCCGAAAACCAGCGCACAGCCTTTATTTTAAACAAGGTTGAAGATTTAAGTTACCGTGAAATAGCTACCATTTTAAACACAACAGAACAGGCAGTTGACTCCTTATTACAACGGGCAAAACAGAATTTGCGTAAAAAATTAAATGAAATGCCGCTATAGCGAAGGTTTTTATAACAAACGGCATCTAAATGAATAACAGGTAAATTTTAATGATGGTAAATATGTTATCGCACGAAAGAATTGAAAAGATAATGGGAAGCCTTGATGGGATGCAAAAAGCCGCAGCCCCGGATTTTTTTTATACCCGGTTGCAGGGTAAAATGCAAAATCAGCAGGAGGATAAACCATTCTTCATGCTTCGCCCTGTGTTTATTATGGCAGTGCTTTCCATTTTTTTAATTGTCAATATTTATTCGCTGCTCGAAATGAAAATGTCAACAGCACGGTCTGCTAAACCGGCAACTATTGAAGCCTTTGCAAAAGCATATGATATGAATAGCGGATCTGTTTACGAATAAAATGAACAACATGAGCAACTTTACCAATAACCGCTGGCTTACTGTTATAACATTGTTGCTGCTTACAGCAAATATTGTAACCCTGGCTTTATTGTGGACGAATAAAAGCAATAGTGCAACAGGTATGAAACATCGGCCACCACCAGGTGGACAGGTTTTTGAATTTCTGAGCAAGGAATTAAATTTAAATACTGAGCAAAAAAAGGCATACAGAAAACTGCGTGACGAACACAGGGCGGGAGTGAGGCCACTGCACGACAGCATACGCACAGCAAAAGACAATTTCTTTGCGTTGCTGCAAAAAGAGAACAGTGCAGATTCATTAATACAGGAGTATAGTAAAAAAACAGGTGAACTTGAACAGCGGCTTGATGTATTTACATTCCAGCATTTTCAACAGCTAAGAAAAATATGCAATGCAGAACAACAGCAAATATTCGACAACATCATCCAGGATGCATTGCATCGTATGGCCGGGCCCAAAAGGCCGCCGGGGCCGCCACATGAATAATAAGTTTTATTTTTTAATCAATTAAACTATTACAAATAATAAATGTCTGACCGGAAACTCATAAGCTTATTAATTTTTTTATCAACCATCTACTAAATATTTACTATGTCGAAACTGCAAATTTTTATCGGGGCAATTTTTATTGTATTAATTGCGGCAGTAAGTTGTTCAAAATCCGAAACTGCTGCTGTTGTACCGGTTGTTGTTGTTGATCCTTACGCAGCCATTAAAGCAACATTCGGAACAAAAATTGACCCTAACAACCTTGCCAATTATGCAAACCAGGGCAAGCCGGCTTACATTAATAAAGACAATACCGGTGGTAATACCATTACCAATGCCAAAGCAACTTTAGGCAGGGTTTTGTTTTACGATAAAAATTTAAGTTTTGATAATTCCATATCGTGTGGCAGTTGCCACAAACAGCAATTTGCTTTCAGCGATACTGCCATTGCCAGCAAAGGTGTAGTAGGCGGCGTTACCGGCAGGCATTCCATGCGTTTGGTAAATTCACGTTTTGCAACAGAGATAAAATTCTTTTGGGATGAAAGGGCTGCAAACCTGGAGCAACAAACTACCCAACCGGTAAAGGATCATGCAGAAATGGGTTTCAGCGGAGTAAGCGGCAGGCCGGGAATTGCAGGTTTATTAACCAAATTGCAGGCAATTGGTTATTACAACGAGCTATTCAAATTTGTTTATGGAGATATTAATGTAACCGAAGCCAGGCTGCAGGAGAGTTTGGCACAGTTTATAAGAAGCATTCAGTCTTTCGATTCGAAATATGATGCAGGCAGGGCGCTGGTTGCAAACGATGGGCAACCTTTTCCGAATTTTACAGCACAGGAAAACATGGGCAAGCAGGTGTTTTTAACCCCACCTGTTTTTGATGCCACCGGAAACAGGATCAATGGAGGCGCAGGTTGCAACGGTTGCCACAATGCACCTGAATTTGATATTGACCCCAATACCAGGAATAACGGAATTATTGGAACCATTGCAGGAATGGGTATTGATATAACAGTTACGAGGGCCCCCAGTTTAAGAGACGTAACCAATACAGCAGGTATTCAGAACGGGCCTTTAATGCATACCGGCAATTTAGCAACGCTGCAAAATGCAATAGGGCATTACGGTACCATTAATATTGCCCCGGGTAATACAAATCTTGATCCCCGGCTGAGGCCCAACGGATTTGGACAACGTTTAAATTTTACTGCACCGGAAGTAAACGGATTGATGGCATTTTTAAGAACCTTATCGGGTACAAATGTTTATACAGATATTAAATGGGGGAGTCCGTTTTAATTGATTGTTCTGTCATGCTGAGGAACGAAGCATCTTATTTAACGAACGTAAATTAATTTTTGAGATGCTTCGTTCCTCAGCATGACAAAAATCCATTTTCATAATAAAAATCTGCGTTAATCAGTTTTAATCAGCGATTCTATCGTGCTATCTCAATCTTCACTTTCTTATTTTTTATC
>JANOVD010000179.1:0-6558 GCA_031417255.1 Chitinophagaceae bacterium | reverse complement strand
GCCTGGCATCAAACTCTGCAGGGCCAAAATCGGGTTTCCATTTTGGTTCTTTTATCTTTTTAAAAAATCCTTCGTATTCGCCGGCACGTATCACCGATAAATTATTTCTTGTGGCATCGGGTTGTGCGGCTTCGTATAAATAAACGGGGATGTTGAGTTCTTCTCCTACCCTTTTGGCAAGCTGCTGTGCAAAGGTTGCGGTTTCTTCCATGCTGATATTGGCAATGGGTATGAGGGGACAAACATCTGTTGCGCCCATCCTGGGGTGTTCGCCTTTGTGTTTGCTCATATCTATAAGCTCACCTGCTTTTTTTATGGCATTGAAAGCGGCTTCTATTACTTTGGCGGGTTGGCCTACCATGGTTACAACAGTTCTGTTGGTTGCTTTGCCGGGATCTACATTTAGTAAGCGTACGCCTTCTACTTTTTCTATTTCATCGGTTATTTGTTTGATGATGTTGAGATCATTTCCTTCGGAGAAATTGGGAACACATTCTATTAGTTGAGTCATTTTTTGAGTTTTGTTTTTTTTGCCGGTAAGTCGAAAAGACGTGAAGCTGATATTTCTTTTTGTCTTACCGTCTTCCCGGCTATAAATAAATCCCGTTTATCATCACCTTATCTATCAATTTTGTTCCAAAGGAATAAGGCAGGCAGGCAAATTTAATAAAGATTATAAAACTCCTGCTTTGTAATTTTTTTCATAAAGCCTTCGCTTCCTTTTATCTTCTCCCCTTTACAATTACAGCTATAATAATAACCATTATCGCCATCGCTTTTTGAAATGGTAACTCCGGTAACAGAATTTTTATATTTCTTACGTGATTTAGAGTTTGTAATGGCTTGTGTAATGGTATATTCACAATCATTATTCCAGTTTATCCTGAATTGAGTTTTTACTTTTATTTTTCTGTTGTACTCGAACTGAAATTTATTTAAACGATGTACTAAAATGGTATTTCCCATAGTATCAGTGTACATAAAATATCCTTTATGATAAATAGAGCAATCAGTTTGTGCATGTGCAGAAACACTAAATAGAAATATACAAAACAGCATTAGTATTTTTTTCATACCGGTTAAATTATTTCCCCGTTTATCATCACCTTGTCAATCAAATTTGTTCCGAAGGAATAAGGCAAGTAGGCAAGCGAGGTAATTGGTTTAGTAAAAATAAGATTGGCTTTTTTGCCGATGCTGATGCTGCCGAGTTCTTTTTCCAGCTCCATGGCATAAGCACCATTTATAGTGGCGGCATTAATGGCTTCTTCTGGTAACATTTTCATTTGAATGCAGCTTAGGGTAATTACAAAATTCATATTACCTGATGGTGATGAGCCGGGATTGTAATCGGATGCAAGGGCAATAGCACAACCTGAATCAATCAGTTGTCTTGCCGGCTGATATTGCATACGAAGGAAGAAAGCAGCGGTTGGTAAAAGCGTTCCAATTGTAACGGGTGAGCCATCCGCCGGTTGGCGGAGTGACTCACCCAGGCTTAATAATTTAACATCAGCATCTGTCATAGTTTCCAGATGATCAACGGATAAGGCATTTAGTTTAATGGCAGATTGAATACCACCGATGCTGTTTAACTGATTGACATGCAGTTTGGGTTTTAGGCCATAGCTCATTCCTGCTTTGCAGATGATTTCCATTTCTTCGGGTGAGAAAAAGCCGGTTTCGCAGAAGCAATCTATAAAATCGGAAAGTTTTTCGGCAGCAATTACGGGCAGCATTTGGTTGATGATACTGTCAATATATCCCTGGTGGTTTTCTTTATAGGCAATGGGATATGTATGTGCACCAAGGAATGTTGCTTTTATGCTGAGATTTGACTTTTCCTTTAGTTTTTTAATCACCCTCAGCATCTTCAACTCCCCTTCTACAGTTAAACCATAGCCGCTTTTTATTTCGATGGCACCGGTGCCGAGTTTACTCACTTCTTCCAAACGTTTCCATGCGCTGTTGAAGAGTTCATCTTCGCTGGCCTTATTTAATTTTGCCGCCGAGTTTAAAATACCTCCGCCTTTAGCAGCGATCTCTGCATAACTCATTCCTTTTAGTTTATCAATAAATTCTTCTTCACGGGTTTGGGCAAAAACGATATGTGTATGACTGTCGCACCAGGCTGGTAAAACAAATTGCCCATCGGCATCAATAATATGTTTGGGCAGTTGCGGCACTTTTAGTTCCATTTCGTACATGTGGCCGTAATCGGCAATGATGCCGTCTTCAATTAACAAAAATGCATCTTCTATAACAGGTAGTTGGGCCAATGCTGCACCATGCAGAAGACTGGTTTCTTCACGTATGTTTACCAATTGTTTGATATGGGAGATAAGCGTTGTCATAATTAATTACTTCCAGGCTATTTTTATTTTATACCGTTGCAATTCACCAATTAATTCCTGTGCTTTGTTTTCCTTAGCTGAAATAAAAAAAAGATAAAGCGGTTCAACTACTTCAGATATGGGTAATATTTTTTCGCTTGATGAAAGATAAAATTGTTTTACCGATTTAGCGGCAATTACCTGCTTTCCTGAAACCCGGATCTCTTTATCAAAACGATGCCAATCTACTTTAGGATCAAAGAACCAATATGCCCAACCATCATCACTGATAATTAGTTCCTGGTCAGGATTGAATTGTTCCTCTGCCATTGACATGGAGGGAAGGTCCTTAAAGCCCGGAATTGGTTGCCGTTCATTTAATTTATAAATACTGTCTTTAAAAGCTGCAAATAAATATACCCCATCCATGTCCTGTAGTTCAACCTGGATCCTGAAAAGCCTTTTTTCCAGTAAGACCACATGATTACTATCAGGCAGATGTACAGAGTCCTGTATGATCTTTATTGCATAATGTTCTTTTTGAGCAAAGCCTGAAAGGGAAACAAATAAACCCGCCAGTGATATAAAAACTGTTTTTTTAAGCTCTAAGACCATGTGCTATTTTTTTGTTAGTGTCAATCTTTTTTTAATTGAAAAGTCGACCATATCTGCCTACCTGATTCCTTTTGTAATATTCAGTATTCCCAGGCCGATAAGGAATATATCCTGGTAATCGGCTTGGCGGTTTACATCATATCCAGTTCTTTCGGCATAAACAGTTGTCCTTATTCCTCTTCTGCGTATTTCCACAATATCAAATTGTGCGCTGTCGAAACTAAGTTTATTTCCATTATCATAAACACGCAGCATGTTTTTTTCTGTTTGCTGTTTGCCACTTGCATCGGTATAAGTAAAGTTGAACTGCAATGAATCATCCATATCAACTGCTTCAAGCGTGGCTGAAAAATTATGCTGGTTTTTACCCTCAATAAAACCTGTTGCAACCATAGTACAGGCCCAATTGCCAACCGTGCTTTCAATTCTTCATTGGTAACCGGTTTGTCGGGTTGTGCAATTACAGCAATTGAAATAAAGAAAAATATTATACTGAAAAAGATTTTCATAATTGTTTCTTTAGAGTGATTCGAATACAGATCTGCTGAATGCTTCCAGCCCAGGGTCTCTTGCCCCCATTAAAAGTAAGACAGAATTATCAGAAAGATGCGGCCTGGCAGTTTCCAGAAACAGGTTGCGATCTTCAACAAAGAATGCATTTTTACCCAATGCTTTAATATCATTGATCAGATCATTTGCCGAAATATCTTTTACCGCAGTACCTCCGGCATAAAAAATTTCACTCATCCATATTTCATCCTGCGGCCTTAATGCGGCTGCAATTTCTTTTACAAAATCATCTTTTAAAAAACGTGTTGGCCCATAGCCATGCGGCTGAAACCATGCTACTACTTTATTGGCTACCGGCTGACAGGCCATAATTGCAGCGGCGCATTTTACAGGGTTATGTGCATAATCATCAATTACCCAAATGCCGTTTTTATTACCCAATACCTGGTTGCGGCGGTAAATACCTTCGTAGTTTTTTAAAACATCAGCACATGTTTGAAGCTCAACGCCAATTTGGTTGGCCACTGCGACAGCAGCCAGCGCATTCTCCATATTATGATGCCCAATCGTATTCATTGAAAACTGAACATTGAGAATTGAATATTGAATATTAAATCCTTTTTGCTTAAAATCTTTTGCTATGTAACCGGCTTCGGAATTTTCATCAGAAGAAAAATCCTGGTGAATATTTTGCGAAAGCTGTTTAGCTAAAGTATTAGATTGATTAACGATGAATATTTTGCTGTTGTTTTTAAAAGTTGTGAAGATGTTGATCAGTTCATCAATCTCCTGGTGATCTTTATCAACATTTAATAACAAACCAATTTCCGGTTCGTATTGCACAATACTTCCATCACTTTCATCTGCTTCAATAACCAACCAATCGCCTGCTCCAACTTTGGCATTGCCAATTTTATTTTCTTTAATAATGCTCACCAATCCTGCGCCGCTGATGATACTGGGTTGCAAACCTGCTTTATCCAGAATATCAAACAACATGGCGCTGGTAGTGCTTTTGCCCGATGTGCCGCCAACAGCAATGGTTCTTTTACTTTTTGCTATCAGTGCCAGCAATTCAGAACGTTTGATGATGGGAATGTTGAGCTGTTTTGCTTTCTGCACTTCAAACACAGTATCTTCTATGGCTGTAGAAACTACCACCAGGTCAGTCTCCTTTGTAATGCCATCTCCGTTTTGTAAAAAACATTTTATTCCTTCGGCCTCCAGTTTTTCTTTGGTATCATTAAATTCTCCTTCCTTAAAATACCGGTCGCTGCCGCTTACTTTTTTATCAATGCCGGCAAGGTATTGAGCAATGGCACTCATACCCACACCGGCAACACCAATGAAGAAAACATTTTTAAAATCATGGATTCCGCTGATCATATCACGCTGTGCTTTTGTTTGTTCGTAAAGTTCTGTAAGCGATAACTGCACTGGTTGCCATTAAAACCGCAGCCAGTAAAAATGGCGCTCCTGGTAACAAAAAAGGCGCTTCACTGTGTGTAAAGTAAAAGAATAAATTGTTCATGAGCAAAGGGCCAATGATAGCGGCAAGGCTCATGAGGCTGGTAACCGTGCCCTGCAGTTCGCCCTGCACATTGGCAGGTACATGGCCGGCCATTACAGCCTGTAATGCAGGCTGTGCAATACCTCCCAGGCAATAAGGAATTAAAAACACAAACATCATCCAGCTTTGTCCGGCAATACCAAACAAAAGCATACCAATTGCATAAAGTGCCAGCCCGGTATATAAAGTTCTTTCATTGCCCAAACGGGGATTGATAATTCTTGTTAATCCTCCCTGCACGGTTGCAACCAGCACACCAACAACCGCCAGCGAAATACCAACCATTTTTTCATCCCAGTTAAAACGATACATGGTCAAATAACTCCAGTTGCTCATGATGGCGTGAGCAGCAACATAAATCAGGAAAATGGAAACAGCTAATCCGCCAATGGCGGGATATTTTTTTAAATGCAGCAATGACCCAACCGGGTTTGCTCGTTTCCATTCAAAAGGGCGGCGGTTTTCTTTGCTTAATGATTCGGGCAAAACAAAATAACCATATGCACAGTTCAAAAAAGCCAAAGCCGCAGCGGCATAAAAAGGAATGCGTGGGCCAAGGCCTCCCAGCAATCCACCAATCATTGGGCCAATGATGAACCCGAGGCCAAATGCAGCGCCGATCATACCGAAATTCTTTGCACGGTTTTCGGGGGTGCTTACATCTGCAATGTATGCTGCACCGGTTGTCATGCTTGCGCCGGTGATGCCTGCAATAATTCTGCCTATAAATAACCAGCCATAAGATGGCGCCAACGCCATAAAAATATAATCAATACCAAAACCAAATAAAGAGAATAACAATACGGGCCGGCGGCCATATTTATCACTCAGGTTTCCCAAAATGGGGGCCATAAAAAATTGTACTACCGCATAGGAAAACATAAGCAGGCTTCCATACGTGGAAGCGGTGCTGATATCAACCTGCTTTAATTCGGAAATCAATGTTGGCATTACCGGAATGATTATACCAAAGCCAATTATATCAATTAAAAGGGTGATGAATATAAACCCGACTGCGGCGTTTTTTTTTGAAGCCATTTTTTTATTAAACCTTTACAAATGTAGATCTTCCTATTTCTTTTTTTATATTTTAAAAGGATGAGCCTCGGTAGTCATCACTACTTTTTTAAAATCCAAAGTTGCTTCGGGTGCAAAGATGAGATAAGCATATTTTAATGTCTCTCCAAAAAAGAAACTCTCCATTGAATTCATTTTTTCAAATGTGAGCACATTTTTCAGCGATGCAAAACCAACATCATTTTTACAATGCTCAATAATGCTTTCAACCATTACCTTTCCCTGCCATAAATATTTAAGCTCGCCGGTAAGGCGGTACATGTAAAAAGCGCTTTCCAAATTTTCGGGCCTTAAAATATAATATGCACTGGTGATGGTATCGGCTTTAAAATTAAATTCTTCGGGTTCAATGTTAAACCTGGTCCACATATAATAATTGGCTTCCTGTATTTCCCTGCCAGTTACAAGATCGCCGGCAAAAGCACAAAGCCCAGCGTAAAAAGCTTCCAGTGC
>JANOVD010000178.1:0-17298 GCA_031417255.1 Chitinophagaceae bacterium | reverse complement strand
CCCGCCTGGATGGCCAGTCGGACAGGCTTCGTGCCTCAGCATGACAAAAGCGACAATTTTAAATGCACCCGAAACATCGGGCAACAACCATTTTTGTAAAAATTACGTTTATAATATAGTATTAAATGCTGCTGTTGAAATTAATCAACCAAAGCATGCGTTAAAAAAGCATTTAATATTGTCAACTGTTTAGTTGATAGATGCCAAAAATTAGTTTTAACTTTAAAAATCCCCAATCAACGTTTACATTGTTTTCAGAAGATTATGCTATTAAAACGCTATATATCGCTGCTGTTGATTGTTTGTTCATGTGTATGTGCATTACCTGTTTCTGTATTTGCACAATGCCCGCCCAATATTGATTTTGAAAACGGGAGTTTTAATAACTGGACCTGCTATACAGGTGGCGTAGCTTCTGTTAACAATACCAATGTTATTACGTTCAATTATTCGGGCAACCCTGTTTCCGGAAGACATACGATGTTCTCTGCCTTGTCGGGTGGCGGCACAGACCCCTATGGCGGTTTTCCGGTAAACTGCCCCAACGGCAGCGGCCACTCCATCATGTTAGGTAATAATTCTGCCGGGCGTGAGGCTGAGGGGGTATCGTATGATTTTACGATTCCTGCAGGTGCAAATACTTATAATCTCATTTATAATTATGCGGTTGTATTTCAGGATCCGGGCCACCTTGAATCGGAACAACCCAGGCTTGACCTGCTTGTACAAAATTTAAGTGATGGTTATCCAATTAACTGTTCTTCATTTTCCTTTTTTGCCAACGGATCGCCTTTGCCGGGTTTTCAGCTATCGCCCAACCCGGGAGGCAATACTCCTGTTTGGTATAAAAACTGGACCGCTGTTTCCATCAACCTCGATAACCTGGCCGGTAAAACCATCAGGCTGTTTTTTAAAACTGCCGACTGTACTTTCAGAATACATTTTGGATACGCCTATATTGACGTGAATACAGAATGCAGCGACAGGTTTGAAGGCGCCGCCTTTTGCCCCGATGATAACCTGGTAATTGTGAATGCGCCATACGGCTATCAAACCTATACCTGGTACGATAGCACTTTTACCCAGGTTTTGGGAACTTCTCAAACACTAACATTTATACCACCGCCTGCAACAGGTACCCTGGTTGCTGTTGTTGTTACACCTTACAGTGGTTATGGCTGCCACGATACTTTATATACTTACCTGTATGATACATTAACGTACCAGGCAAATGCAGGCCCCGACAAAAACTCATGCAATAACAGTATTGTACAAATTGGCGTGCCGCCAAAGCCCGGCTGGTTTTACCTGTGGAACCCCATTACCGGGTTAAATAATCCTTTACTGGCAAATCCGCTGGCATCGCCGGATGTTACTACGGCCTATACACTTACAGTACGCCATAACGGCGGTGGTTGTTTGAGTACCGATACAGTAACTGTTAATGCCGCCAAACTGTACGACAGCTTGCAGGTTTTGGGTAAGCTCAACTGGTGTATCGGCAGCGGCGACAGTACGGTTTTACAGGTATTTCCATGCGACAGTGTGCAATGGTACAAAGATGGCATTGCCATACCCGGTGCCAATCAAAAAAAATACAGTGCCACAGAAACGGGCACTTACCATGCCGTTGTGTTTAGTTTTTTAGGTTGCAGCCTGGTTACCAAAGCATATAATGTAAATATTTCTTCTATACCGGTACCTGGCTTTTCAGTTGATAAACCAACCCAATGCTTTGTAAATAATAAATTTATTTTTACAAATACCAGCACCAACGCTGTTGGCGCCATGCAATACTTATGGAAAATGGGCGATGGATTTACTGCAACCACACGTAACCTTACCTACAGTTTTAAAAACCCCGGCACTTATGAAGTGGTGATGATGGTTTACAGCAACAGTGCCTGTGCCGACAGCAGCACCATGACCATTAAAGTGTACCCGAATGTTTTTGCAGCCTTTGCAGTTGGCCCGGTTTGTATTAATGAACCCGTGCTGGCTGTTAACAATACCATTGACCCCGGTACAAGCACTGTACATTATTTATGGGATTTTGGAAACGGCCAAACATCAACGTTACGTAACCCGCCTGTGCAGGTTTACCCCATCGTGGGAGATTATGTGATCAGTTTATCGGTAAGCAGCGACCAATGCCCTTTTCCACTAAGTATTCAAAAAAGATTTGTAAGGGTTGATAAGCCTGCACCCGGCATAAACAACCCCGTGGCTTATGCAGTAGCCAATTTGCCACTTACTTTACTGGCTAGGCCCATTGGAGCAACTGCGCTGTGGACACCGGCAACAAGCCTTGATAATGCTGGAAGTTACACTCCTGTTTTTTTAGGCAATATAGAAAAAGCATATACCATCGAGCTAAAAACAATTTCGGGTTGTATTACCGTAGATACACAGATTGTAAAAATTAATAAGAACATTGTTATTTATGTACCCAATGCTTTTACACCCAATAAAGACGGATTGAACGATGTTTTAAAACCATTTATGATTGGCATTAAAGAATTAAAGTACTTTAAAATTTTTAACCGTTGGGGGCAACTTGTTTACCAAACACAGGACCCTAAAAAAGGCTGGGATGGCCGCTTTAATGGCGACCCTGTACAAACACATACCCTGGTTTGGCTGCTGGAAGGAATTGGAGTTGATAATAAAACCTACAAAGCAAAAGGTAGTACGGTGTTGCTGCGATGACCGCATTTTAATTCTTTATAAAAACTCCGCTAAAATTAATTATTACAATTTAACTACATTGCATTTACGAAACGGGCTTTGTACAGTTTTGTATTGAAGATCAATAGCTGATTGTACCAGGAGTTGGGGCAATATAAATGTTGGTGGCAATGCTAAATGACACTTCACAACAATGAAAATTACATTCCTATATATACTCATTTCTGCATCCATATTTTCTTGTGGACAAAGTAAAAGTAAGACGCAGCCAAAAGAAAAGCCCACAATTTCAAGTGCGACGGAGTTTGACACAACTTCAATTGTGAAAACACCAGAGAGGCTTAAAGGAATAGTGAAAAACATTGCTGCAATAAATGAAGTTCACACACAGTGACCCTTCCTGAAATAGGTTGACAGAAAAACTTGCAATTAAGAATTGTATTATTAAGATTAATTAATTGAAATTGCAGTTTAAATAATTACATGCCGGCTGTTCCCCATCGCTATTTTATAGTAAACAAACCTTACAATATGGTGTCCCAATTTGTAAGCACACATGATGTTGGTTTATTAGGCGATCTGGATTTTGATTTCCCCGAAGGCACACATGCCGTAGGCAGGTTAGATAATCATTCAGAAGGATTACTTATTTTAACCACCAACAAAAAAATTACCCGGCTTTTATTTTTAAGCGATGAGCCACATAAAAGAACATACCTGGTGCAGGTAAACAATATCCTGAGTGCCGAAAATTTAAAACGCCTGCAAACAGGAGTAGCGATAAAAATTAAAACAGGTATTACATATACAACTGCACCCTGCAATGTAAGTATTGTAACCAATCCCGAAACGCTTTATGGCCTTGGTGAAAGATTAACTGCATACGATCCCTTTACCTGGCTGCTGATGACCATTACCGAAGGTAAATACCACCAGGTACGCAAAATGATTGCAGCTACCGGGCATAAATGCAAAAGGCTTATCCGTATCAGTATTGAAAACCTTGAGCTTGATGGATTAAAAGCAGGTGATGTAAGAGAGCTGGAGGAGGAAGATTTATTTAGAAGATTGAAGATTGGGTAATGTACTGAAAAATAGTTGGTGATTTTTTGTTTTAATACCCTTTAAATTGTTTTTTTCTTACTTCTTTATTAATAAAATAAATTACAGTAAGCACAGCAAAGAAAATGGCAAAGCCAATAATTTCCTGCCGGGTAATATGCGATAAGAACCAAACTATTGTACCAACAGCAAGCACCGGAATTATTAATCCGCCCGGTATTTTAAAACTGCCCTCCTCACCTGCTCCCTTTTTATACCGCAGCCTGATGGTTGCCAATACAACAGCCAGATAAATTATCAAAACAGAAGAACTGGCCAAAACAGCCAGTTGTTTAAAACCGCCGCTGGATGCAAAAATTAATCCCACTGTACAGTAAATAATTATAGCCCAATACGGTGTTGCAAATTTTGGGTGAATGCTGCTGAGAAATTTGGGAAGCAGTTTATCTTTTGATGCTGCATACAACAATCTTGGCGATGCAAGTACATCGCCGCTCAACATGCCAAACATACTTACGATACCTGTTATTAAAATAATGGTGCCACCAACAGGGCCAATAAGCTGCGTTGCCAGCGAAGCTAATGGTGCATCTTTATGTACACTCAACTGATCGCCTAAAACACCCTGTGCAACAAACTGTATCAGCATGTACATCAGCAATACGCCAAAAACACCCATGAAAATTCCTTTGGGTATTGTACGCTGTGGATTTTTTATTTCGCCACTCACATTTAAAGCTGTTTCAATACCCATAAAAGCAAAAATAAGCACCAGTGCAGTTTTGCCGATACTGTCTGCAGAAGGCCATGTTTTTACAGATAAATTTTCCGCCTCAATGCTAAACAGTCCTATAACTACAAGCAGTATCAATGGCGTTAACTTTAATAAAGTTGTGGCAACTGCAAACTGTGATCCCTGTTTTACGCCACGGATATTTACGAATGCCAACAAACCAAACACAGCTATAAAAAAAATTATCCGCACATACATAACAGAAAAAACCGGGAACCATTTGGCAAGCATATCAGTAAGCATATTTATTACAGCCGCATCGGCCATTGCAGCAAAGCCAAACCAGAAAAGGGTATTGATTAAAAAACCGGCTAAGGGGCCAAATGCTTTTTCTACATAAGCATAAGAACCACCGCTTGTGGTAACCTTGCTGCCAATTTCGGCATAACAGAGCATAATTAAAATAACAAGAAAGCCGCAAATTAAATAAGCAATAAATGCAGAGCGGCCAATATTTTCAGCAACAACAGCCGGTAAAACAAAAATGCCTGCGCCAATGGTTAAATTCATTGCATTTAATGCAAGGGCTGTGGCGCCAATCTCACGTTTAAGAGCAGGCTCTGTATTATTTTGCATCTTTAAATATACAATAACAAATTAAAGATGCAGGCTGAAGGAAATATATGGTAGTGTATCAGTTGGAATAGGTGTCAGGTTGAGCCTGCCTTGCTCCGCCGTAGCGGCTTCGCAATGGCGAGTTGAAACCGGTCATTTTTAATACAACCCGCCTTAAACAAACTCAGGCATGCAGGTTCAGCATTAATGTAAAATTATAGTTGTGCCCTGCCGTTGATGCGTTTTTCCATCCACATCAACTGCTTCAATCATCCATACTACAGTTTGTAATTCGTATAACTGGCCTTTTACCCTGCCATCCCATCCGGGTTTGTCGCTTTGCATTTGAAACAATAATTTTCCCCAGCGGTTATATACCCTGAAATAATTAACCTTTACAAAACCCATTAAATGCGGCCGCAGGTAATCATTTAACCCGTTGCTGCCGGGTGTAAATGCGTTGGGCACATAAATCTCAATTTTTTTATAGGTTTTTACAAATTGTGTATCCACAGTTACACAACCGGCCAATGTTTTCAATGCAATGGTATATAATTGGGGGTTTATCCCTCTGAAATATGGTGAATAGCTATAGCGGTTACTGAGGCTGATTGCCGGGCTCCATATAACCGAACTGCCTATTTGCCTTGCCTGCAAGCGTTCATCATAATTAAACACTGCATCCTTTTCGGGATACCTAATACCAATGGCCGGAGCATCAATAACAATTTGAACCTGTTTAACTGAAAGGGTTTGCGGACATAGGTTTGTGTTTACTGTTAAACTAAGTGTGTAAGTACCCGCTGCCGGATAACTGTAAACCGGGGTTATCATGCTTGAAGTTTGGCCGTTTCCAAAATCCCAATAAAAATTAAGCGGCGTTGCGGTATTATTAATGGTTTTATTTGTTAAGGGTAATCTTAAGTTTACACAAACAGGCTCTACATAAAAATCGGCTTTGGCGTATGGAAAAACCTTAACAGTCATTACACTGCTGCTGTCAACGCAACCTTTATCAGAAGTAGCAATAAGTTTTACAGGATATACTCCCGGCTGGGCATAACTATGAGTAACATCTGTTGTAGTTGCAGTGTTACCATCTCCCAAAGTCCAGGCATATTGCATGGTACCGGTTAAAATGGTACTGTTATTAATAAAATTAAACTGGTTATTGCCAAAGCATTGTTGTGCAATGGGTTCTGTAAACCCAACAACCGGCATGGGATTAACCGTAACATCAAAAACAGAATCCTCGATACAGCCTTTATCGGTTGTAACAGTAAGTCTTACAGAATAAGTACCCGGCAAAGCATAAATATGGGTTACATCTCTTGATGTTGTTGAATTGCCATCGCCTAAATCCCAATTGTATTGCATAGTGCCTGCTGCAAGCGTACTTGTATTGGTAAAAATAAACTGGTTGTTATAAGTACACTGTTCGTTTGTATTTACATTAAAGCCGGCAACCGGACTGTCGTAAACATTTACAGTGTAAGAAATACTGTCTGCACACCCCTGGTCGGATGTAACCAGTAATTTAACGATATAGGTTCCGGGCAACAGGTAACTGTGGGTAACATTATTTGTTGTTGCTGTTGTACCATCGCCCAGGTCCCAGTTATATTGCATGGTACCAAAAGCGATGGTACTGTTATTGGTAAAAACAAACTGGTGATTATTAAAACACTGGTTTAAGAAATTAGCAGTAAAACCTGCTGCCGGGAATGGGTTGACTGTAATATTGATACCGGTTGTACTTAAACTGCAACCAATAAAACTGAAAACCGTAGCATGGTAAGTACCGGTTTGTACAACATTATAAATGGTATCATTGGCACCCGGTATGGCAATATTATTACGGTACCATTGTATGCTGTCGGCAGGGTTTACTTTTAATACAGTAGGATTTGATGCCGTTATACATCCTGTAAGAGGCCCTGTAACTTGTAGAGCAGTGTCTAATACGGCAGCATTTACAATAACCGTATCAGTAGTTAAACAACCGCCACCAAAATTCCTTACAGTAAGTATATATGTTGTAGTTACCGAAGGTGATGCAACAGGGTTTGATATGTTTGGATTACTTAGTCCTGCGACCGGGCTCCAGGAATACACAAAACCAGGTGTAGAATTTATACCAAGTGGAACCGGTGCATTCTGGCAGGATAATGTATCGGGGCCTGCATTAGCAAACACATTCAGTGTATCCATTAATTGAACGGTCAAAGTATCAAAGCAACCATATCCATCATAAGGTTCTAATGCTACCCTTAGTGTCATTCCTGAAGGAGGGGGTGGCGTAAAATTAATAGTTTGGGTATTTGCTAAAATAACAGTTGGATCTGTAATATCCCACCATTTATAAAATTCATAGCCAAAAGGGGCAGTTACGTTAATGGTAGTATCATCAGGGCAATAAGCAGCACCAACAAAAGAACTACTGCATTGTGTGTTAACATCTACATAAGCATAGCCAAAATGACTGCCCGACGGTGAATTACCACAGCCTGTTGCAGTGAAAGATATTTCAATGGTATTGCCCGCATTTCCATTCAGATTGATTGAATTGGCAGCCCAGGGTTTAAATTTTACATTTGGATTTGAAGGTGCGTTTTGAAAGCCCGGCAATGGATTTGCATTTGAATAAGCTATATCAAAAGAACTACAGGTATCGATTGTATTATTAGTCAAATTTCTAACACTTATTGTTAGCCTGGGCTGAATAACGGGAGGATGCCCACCTGAGTTATTAATAACTATTGCATAATTATAAATTAAACTAAAATTATTTTGCGTTGGTGGTATTGTAAACGTATAGGTAACTCTGTCTGCTGTATTTCCCGTTGTTTGAAGGCCAATTCTAATTGAATATCCGCTTCCGTTGGGGCATAATGTAGGAAAATTACCCCATGGATCAAAAGCAGGTACTGTAGCTGCAGAAATCAAATCATGCCTCCCGGGGGTTGGGGGAATTGGCAAGGGATTTATTACAACAGTATTGAAAAAACTTCCGGAATAACATTGCCATCCTGTAAAATTTCCCTGTTCAAAATCAATATTTGGCGGGCATTGGGCAATTGAAGTAAATGAACAGCAACAAATATATACAAAAAAAGCAAAAGCTTTCTTTATGCTTTTTATACAGGCAAAACATTTGTATAAGTAAATATTTCTCATCATTATATAAAAAGTTGTGGAAATTGGGTTTCAAGGTAACCCTTAATTTGCTATATATCTAATTCGGGGAAAGTAAAACAGAACATAGTTATAAAAAACATCAAGCCTTGGCTTAATAAGAGGCACACATTTAATCCTGTTAAGCTCACAGCCTTTATCATCATACACTCAGCCAATCTTGTCAAACACACACCCTTTATCATCTAACACACAGCCAATCTTGCTTAACACATAGCCTTCAGCATCTTACACACAGCCAAATTTATTCAGCACATAGCCATCATAATCTTTCGCATAGGTAATTTTTTCGGCCTTCCGGGGCTGCTGCAGTAGTTATCTTTTAGTGAAGAGTACACCCTTCGTTGATATATGTTTGCCCTTTCTGGGTGTCTAATTTTAAATGCACCCAGCAGAAATTGCAGGTGTTCAGCGTACAGAAATTAAGTACATTTGTAAATAACTAAACCCGAAAATAATTATGGAAAGGTTAATAAATATTCATATCGAAAAACTGCCTGAAGGTTATTACCTGGCCACTTCTGATGAAGTACAGGGTTTAGTAGCGCAGGGAAGAACCATCACTGAAACACTTGAAATAGCCAGGGATGTTGCAAGAATAATACTGGAAACAGGTATAAAAAAAGAAAAAAATAAAACCAAATTTGCTATGCCTGTAAAAAACAAATTTGACTATCCACTTGTAATTGCATTCTGATGGGAGGGCTTGCCGGATACAATTACCGAAAACTTATCAAAAAGATAAAGAAGTTTGGTTTCTCCTATTACAGGCAGGCTAAAGGAAGTCATGAAATATGGTATAATGAAGAAACCAACAGATTTACAACTATTCCAAACCACCCGGGCGATATCCCCATCGGAACTATGCATGCTATTCTAAACCAGGCCGCAATTGATGAAAGCGATTTTCAAAAAATCTGAACTATTGTTGCTGTAACACAAACCTGAAAATTGAAATCACTTTAAGCCGGTTGATTGCCCATCGCAGCCTGTTTCATATCAGTTGCCAACCCCTTACCCAAATATTTTTCTATCCAGGCGTGTACAAGATAAATAACCGGGGTTAACAGGATAGCCACTACAAATTTGTAAATATAATTGCCGGTTCCTGTAACCAAGATCTGGTGCAGAGGCCAGGGCTTGCCTTGCTCAGGTTGAATGTGCCTGCCCACATAAAAAGCGATGAAGAGAACAATAAAACTATCAATGAGTTGCGATACTAAAGTAGAGCCTGTTGCCCTTAACCAGATCTTTTTTTCGCCGGTCATTTTTTTTATGCGATGAAAGATGAGTACATCAAGCAACTGCCCTACTAAAAACGCAACTATTGAGCCAATGATGATCCACAGTCCCTGGCCAAAGATTCCCCGAAAAGCATTATCGGGTTTATCAATGCCGTTGCCAACAGAAAAATATTCGGATGGGGAAAGATTGAAAGCACCGGTAAAGATGAGAAAGGCATAAGTAATTAAACCAATGGTGAGGTACGATAAAAATTTAACGCCTCTTTTTCCGTAATACTCGTTGATGATATCCGTCATGATAAAAACAACGGGCCACAGCAATACACCCGCAGTTAAATGAAAACTGAAAGGGCTGCCAAATAAATTGATATTGGCACGTTTTACGCCTACAGTATCTTCCAGCGAAAATATTTTTACGCCTATCACTTCGGCCAGCAGGGCGCTAGTTATAAAAATACCGGCCAGTAAAATAAAAAGTTTGGTGCTCTTGTCTTTAAGGATGCTGTGTATCATTTTAATTATTTAAAAATGAAATGAAAATAAACCTGGCAGCAAAAAATTATGATGTTAAAGATAATTATCCATCCCGGAATTTTTATATTGGATTTAAAAGAATAAAAAATAAAACACAGCAGTAAAAAAAGTGCATTAACTACAATGGCACCATAGCCAAGTATTACAAAAGTACCCTCCAGCCAGGGAAGTGGTATAACCAAATCTGAATTTCCCTGTTTTTTATTTTGAAATTCAATATACCACAAAACAACCGCTACTATAAAACAGAGGTTGCAGAAAACAGTAAGTTTTGAAAAGAAACGCATTGGGGTATTTTTAATTTAAAGATTACAGGGAAACCAATTTTACTGCTAACCAATAATTATTAATTAATAATTATTAATTATTTTCTCCCGCTTAGCATCGGCACAAAACTAAAATTATCAAATGCTTCTTCACTGGTTGTGCCATCTTCATGCTTGGTGATACGCAACATGCGCTGGTGATGGTTTTCATCAACAGGTACAACCATTTTACCACCAGGTTTTAATTGTGCAATTAATTTAGGCGGAATAAATGGAGCCGCTGCAGTTATAATCACTTTATCAAAAGGTGCATAGGTTGGCAGGCCTTCATAACCATCGCCATAAAAAAATTTAAGGTTGGGGTATTGGTTTTTAAAAATGAACAGTTTTGTTTTATCAAACATTTTTTTTTGCCGCTCAATGGTAAAAACTTTGGCCCCCATTTGGGCCAGCACGGTTGCCTGGTAAATACTGCCGGTGCCTATTTCTAAAATTTTATCATTTGGTTTTACCTGCAATAATTGTGTTTGATAAGCAACGGTATATGGTTGCGAAATGGTTTGTCCTTCGCTGATGGGGAAGGCACGGTCTTCGTAGGCGATCTTATCAAAGGCGCTGTCTAAAAAATAATGACGGGGGATATTGTTCATCGCCTGTAAAACATTTTCATCGCTGATGCCTTTTTCCCTCAACAAATCCATCAACTTTTTGCGGAGGCCTTTATGCTGGTAGCTGTCTTCGAATTTTCTCATAAGCCCCCTCTAAATCTCCCCCGAAAGGGGAGACTTTGCAGAGTATTTATTTTTAAAATCATTTTATAAATCAAATTCCTTAAATATTAAGAGTTGCAAGATAAAAAATGTCAGGCTAAAACCCGGACTGATTATTTATAGTTTTGTTCGATGTATCTATGTGTCTACCTATGTTTCTATCATCCTATGTGGTTCAGGCTTTTCGTAGAACCACATAGGAGCATAGAAAACAATAGAAAAACACATAGGTTAGGTTAACACACTTTATTTATAATGCGGTGTATGTTCATCAAAGAATGACTTCACCGTTTTATTCCACTCATTCAATGCATCATTACGCTCTTTATTAAGCGATTGGTTGGTGCTGTTGAATGCCGCTGCTGCAGCATTGATGTCCTTTACGCTTTTATTATAGGCATCCACTTCTGCCTGCGAAGGACTGCTCTTTTTTGCAAATTCTTTTTTAATAATTTCAAAACGCTCCTGTGTTAAATAAAACTCACTTATCGTGTTCAGCTTTTCATTCACTTCCTTCACATAAAAATTCATCATCGTTTTACAGGCGCTTACTAATGAGTTATCACCCTGGAAGGGTTTTATACTTTTCGTTTTTTCCAATCCTTCCTGTGCATATTTTAATAAAGAGCTTTTGTTTTGTTCAATACCGGTGATATTGTTTTTTTCAACAGCATCAATCAAATAACTTTCCTGCTTATAAGCCTTAAAAAAAATAAGATACAGTTCGTTATAATATTTATTTATCTCATGCACCTGCTTCATCTTCTCCCCCAGCTCGGTACTTTCTTTGGTTAGTGTGATATTATTTTTGGCAGCAAAGGTCTCTGTAGCCAGTTTCACTTTTTCGTTACCCTCTTCCAGTTTTTTATCAACCTGTTCCTGTGCCATCATATAGGCTTCCATGGCATCGTAACTTTGCTCGGCAATCTCTTCCATATTTACAATCTTACTGTAATCTTCATTTAATACATTGTAATACAGCTTGATAAAATTTACAGTAGAGTCACGGTAACTTTTATCGCCCTTGAAAGAGGGCAGGCTTGCAATATTCATCCGTGCTTCCTGC
Organism: Chitinophagaceae bacterium; assembly: GCA_031417255.1. GTDB lineage: Bacteria > Bacteroidota > Bacteroidia > Chitinophagales > Chitinophagaceae > Ferruginibacter. Next base: position 5,125 of record JANOVD010000178.1, on the reverse strand, counting down.
ACTTCATCCAGCAGTTTTGCACGCAGGTTCTCTATCTTCTTTGCCTTTTTGCCGTGGGCGGCAGCGCTGGCATAGGTCATAAATTTTTTTGAAACATTTTCACGTTGTTTGCTGATGGCATTCATATATTCAACGGGATTATCATAATCCTGTGCTGCAGCAGCAAAACAAAAAATGCCAAAACTGAGTACGGTAAAAAACAATTGTTTCATAAAGGCTGTTTTAATTTTTTTACAAAAGAATAATTAAAAGTAAAATATTTTTATTTGTTTATCCAGTCCATCATAATTTTATATGCTTCGGCCAATAAAATATCCTGTTGCACCTGTTTTAAATAAGCATCATTAATTTCTTTACTGTGCTGGGTAGAAACATTTATCCGCTGCTTGTCAAACCCATTATTGGTTACAAATACGGCAGCATTTTTAACATCATCATTTCCCAGCGCTTTAAACATTTCCAATATTTTTTTATAATGAACTGCATAGCTGCTCCATTGTAACGGGATATTTCTGCCTGCTTTATATTCCTTTATCCATGAATTAAAAGTGGTGATGGTATTAAAATAATCATCGCCCAAAACCCTTTGCCGACTTTTGTTTTTTAATGCCTGCACGGGTAATGCTGCCGACGGCTGATAAATACCCGCCTTGCTGTTATCGGGTTGCAGCGCACTGCTGTTTGCCTTTTCCTTATACGATTCATCCGAATACAGATCGGGCAATTCAATATCCGGTATAACACCCTTCCATTGTGTGGTGCTTCCGTTAACACGGTAAAACTTGCGCCGGGTTACTTTTACAAAATCCTCATAATTATTATTTGCAGAAAAAGGCATGGTATCCATCGGTAATACAGTTTGCGCCGTGCCCTTACCATACGTTGTACCTCCTACTATCAATGCACGGTTATAATCTTGCAACACGGCACTTACAAATTCGCTGGCACTGGCGCTGGCACCGTTTATTAAAACCATTAACGGGCCGTCGTAAATAGTGCCACGGTTAGGGTCTTTTAAAAAACTTACTTTTCCATCCTTCTCTTTTACCGAAGCTACCGGGCCAATATCAATTAATATTCCCGAAAGCTGCATGGCTTCCCACATACTGCCGCCGCCATTATACCTCAGGTCTAATATCAAACCGGCAATGGTATCTTTTCGCAGTTTTACAATTTCTTTGCTTACATCGTTAGCGCAACCATCGTACTTAATATCTTTTTCATCGGTGCTGGTTTCATCCTCACGGCTGTAAAAACCGGGCAGGTTTATGTAGCCGATATTTTTATTGCCATGCAACACATAACTTTTTACTATGCCTTCCTCTGCATCAATTTTTTCTTTGCGGAGTTTTACAGTTTTTAATTCGCCGGCTGCTGTTTTTACAGTTACTTCCAGGTCGGCCTGGCTGCTGCCTCCCAGCATTTTTTCAAGTTCATCACCATCCTCTATTTCGGCAATTTCTTTTTCAATGCCTTCGCTTTTAAGTTTTATTAGTACATCGCCGGTATGCAACTGGCCGCTGCGCCATGCACTGCCGCCGGGTTGTAAATAACTGATAGAGAGATCACCTTTGTCATTTTCTTCCAGTTCAAAACCTGCGCTGTATTCCGATGCACTCATCACTGTTTCAAATTCATTTTTTTCCTTCATGCTCATGTACGTGGTATGCGGATCGTAGCACCAGGCAATGGTATTCAGGTAATCGTTTTGTAATTCTGATGTAAACTGTTCGGGTGTTTTCAACAGGTCATCTATAAATGAGCCTTGCTGTTTTTTTGCTTTTTCACGGGCATCTTTTTCAAGTTTGGGAAAATCTGCCGGTATTGTTTCGGCAATTGTTTTGCCCCCGTCGGTTAATTTATCTGCAATATTTTCAAGCAACCGCCATTTTAAAAACCGCTGCCAGCGTTGGGTAAGTTCATTCACATTTTGTGCATGGTTTGTAAAGGGCCAGCTTATATTATCAGGCTTCGAAAAATCAAATGGTTTGGCAAATAATACTTTCAGTATGCTGTCGGTTCTTTTTAAACATATTTTATACAGTGCAGTTGATTTACTGAAAAAATTTCCTGCTACCGGGGGTTTACCTAAAAGTTCATAATCAAGTTTTGTTTTATAAGTTTCTAAAACCGCCATTTCATTTTGGGTAAAGAAAAGTTTTTCTTCATCCAGTTTTTCCATCCATTTATTATACAGCATGGCAGATGAAGTATCATTCCATTTTACGGGGAGATAATGATTTTGTTGCAGAAAGCGTTGCAGGGTAATTACTTTATTGCGCAAAGATTCTGCAGCCGGGGCCTGTGCATAAACATGCAACGATGAAAACAACAGTAAGGTCAGGCAGATTTTCTTCATAAAACAGTTTTGGTAAACCCCGACGGCGGCTTTCGGCCCCGTCGGCGGTTGATTAAGATAAAAATTCACAAAATAATTTCAAACCCCGGCTTTGTTATCTCCCCGATAGCTCTCAACCGCCGTCAGGGTTTGCAACCGCTGACGGGGTTATTTCAATCCCATCTCTTCCACAATTCCCGCAATCTTTTCATCCAGCATTTTTTCTGTTGCATCAAATGCGGCTGCATCAGTTAGTTTTGCATTCACACTAAAATAAAATTTTATCTTGGGCTCGGTACCACTTGGCCGGGCCGATATCTTTGTTCCATCTGCCAATACAAACTGCAGCACGTTGCTTTTTGGCAGATCAATTGTCCAGGTTATGCCGGTTAACAAATTTTTTCCGGTTTGCAATTCATAATCCAATAACTCAACAACAGCAGCACCATCAATAGTTAATGGTGGATTGTTCCTGTACCCTTCCATCATCTCTGCAATTTCCTTTGCACCGTTCATTCCTTTTTTTGTAACACTCACCAAACTCTCTTTATAAAAACCATATTGCAGGCAAAGGTCAACCAGTTTATCATACAGGGTGCGGCCCTTGCTTTTTTCATAAGCTGCCATTTCGCAACTCAATGCAACGGCACTTATGCCGTCCTTATCCCTTATCTTATCTCCGATCATCAAACCAAAACTTTCTTCACCGCCGATGATGTAATTTTCGTTCGCCTCTTTTTCCCTGATCAGTTTACTTATCCATTTAAAACCGGTAAGTACATTGTAACAGGCTACGCCATTGGCTTTGGCAATCACATCAATCATATCGGTGGTAACAATGGTTTTAATAACCATATCGTTTGGTTGGGCAATGCCTTTAGCTTTACGGGCCTCAATCATATAATTAAAAGCCAGCACAGCAGTTTGATTACCGTTCAGTAAAATCCATTCACCCTTTTTATTTTTAACACCAATTGCAACCCTGTCGGCATCCGGATCGGTTCCCAGCAAAATATCGGCATCTAAAGCTGAAGCCTTTTTAAGCCCCATGCTCATCGCTTCAGTTTCTTCGGGGTTGGGATAAATAACCGTTGGGAAATTTCCATCGGGTGTACTTTGTTCTTCTACAATATGAACATTATTAAAACCAAATTGCTGTAATGCTTTTGGCACCAAAATAATTCCCGTGCCATGTATGGGTGTGTACACAATTTTTAAATCAGATTGTGCTGCACAAATTTCAGGATAAACGGAAAGGCTTTTAACCATTTGCAAATAATCTGCATCCATCGCTTCACCAATCATAATTATGCCTGCCTGTCCGGTAGGCAGGTTTTCTTCTCCACCACTCCATTTCACATCAACAACCGATGCAATTTTTTCCACTTCTTTAATCACATTTTTATCATGCGGCGGCACCATCTGTGCGCCATCATCCCAATAAGCTTTGTAACCGTTGTATTCTTTCGGGTTATGACTTGCAGTACAAACCACCCCACCCTTGCAACCGTTTTTACGGATTGCGAAACTCAGCTCCGGCGTTGGCCGCAGGGCTTCAAACAAATAAACGGTAATGCCGTTGGCAGCAAAAACATTGGCTGATATCTCAGCAAAAAACTTGCTGTTATTACGGCAATCATAAGCTATAGCAACACTTATTGTATCCTCCGAAGCTTCAGCGAAGGGGGGCGAATTAAAGCATTGTTTTAAATAATTGGCATAACCCTGTGTTGCCATACCAACAGTATATTTATTCATGCGATTGGTACCAATACCCATTATACCACGCAGTCCGCCGGTGCCAAATTCCAGGTTCTTATAAAAAGCATCTTCCAGTGCGGCAGGATCCGTTTTTTGCAATTCCCTTACCCCGTCTTTTACTACCTGATCGTAATTACCACTAAGCCATTTATCAATCTTTTGCTGTGTTGCTGCATCCATAATTTTCTGTTTATTGCTTCAAAAATAAATTATTCATACTTCATAAAAGTAAAATAATTAGATTTGGTATATGCTTTTAAGTTTCAATAAATATTTGACCGGTTTTTTGCTGAAACCTATTGTAACTATTGGCTTTATCTTTTCATTTTCAATCGCTGCATCTGCCCAGGTTTATTATAATGATGTGGTTGGAAAATACCCCCTGATGAATCCGCTTTTATATGTTGCTTTTAAAAAACCATTAAAACCAAACCCCTTACTTTCCAAATATGTAAAACCTTCAAAGCATGAATTAATGTACTGGCCGTATTTTCCGTTAACTATAGCCCAGGTAGAAGCCAGGAACAGGGAATGGGAAAGAAAAAATAAACAATCCATTGGCGAACAAATAACCGGTGATATTATAAAGAGTTCTGTAAATGCACTTATATATGGCAAAAGCCCTGTTGCCGTAGCCCCTAGGTTTTAAATCTTCCTTATTATCTTTTCCGTAAATCCTAAGCAATGCAATAACAAAAGCCCGTTATGCTTATTTTTGTTTTTTATGAACCAGCCCGCTGTATATAATCCTGCATTGAAAACTTTATTATGCTTTTTAATAAGCATCTTATTTACCTGGTCAACTTATGCCCAGGATTCGATTCCAACATATAAAAATGATACTACAGTCAAATATCCACCTCTTCGATCAGTTGAACCCGGTGTGCCATATTTCAGATTGCCCAAACGTGTAGTCAACCGCCGCATAAAGATCATCGCCGCCACAAACATCATCGGCTATGGCGCTGCTATGTATGGATTTTACCATGCCTGGTACAAAAATTATCCGCAAAGTAATTTTCATGT
>JANOVD010000177.1:0-19156 GCA_031417255.1 Chitinophagaceae bacterium | reverse complement strand
ATAGTATGGTAACCATATCACCCTTTAAAGCACTAAGACCCGCAGCAGAACTGGCAAAGCAGGTAGCATCAAGGCCTTATGATGTATTGAACAGCAAGGAAGCAAAAGTAGAAGCACAGGGTAACAATGTAAGTTTTTTACACATCACCAAATGTTAAATTGATTTGCCTGAAAGCATGGACACACATGCACCCGGAGTGTATGAAAAAGCAAAAGAAAACCTGGATGCATTTATAAGCCGCAATATTTTATTCAGAGAAAGCAAAGCATGCTATTATATATACGAGTTGCAAATGCATGGCAAAAGCCAAACCGGTTTGGTTTGCGGCAGCTCGGTTGATGATTATGAAAACGACCTGATAAAAAAACATGAATTTACCCGGCCCGAAAAAGAGCAGGACAGAATCAATCATATAAAAACAACCGGTGCACAAACCGGAAATGTATTTTTAGCTTACCGCACTGTTGCAGAAATTGATGCCATCATCAATACCTGGAAAGAAAAAAACCCGGTGTATAATTTTACTGCCGATGATAATATTCAGCATACGGTTTGGATAGTGAACGACGATGATACGGTTGAAAAAATTTCAAATCTTTTTAAAGAAAAAGTCCCTTGCACGTATATTGCCGATGGCCACCATCGGGCCGCTTCTGCTGCCAAAGTAAGGGCAGCACTGGGTAGCGCAGCACCGGCGGGAGCAAATATTTTTCTTACCACTTTGTTTCCTTCAAACCAGTTGTACATTATGGATTACAACCGTGTTGTTAAAGACCTGAACGGATTGATTGAAGCAGATTTTTTATCGGCAGTTAATAAAAGTTTTACTGTTGAAAAAGCAACTAAAGCATTTTCGCCGGCACAACTGCACCAAATTGGTATGTACTTAAATAATCAATGGTACCGCTTAACGGCTGATGAAAACAGTTACAGCAACGACCCAATCGGCATATTGGATATCTCCATCCTGCAAAATAATTTGCTGGACCCCGTGTTGAATATAAAAGACCAGCGCACCGATAAACGGATTGATTTTATAGGCGGCATACGTGGATTGGCCGAACTGGAAAGAAGGGTTAACAGCGGCGAAATGGCTGTGGCCTTCAGTTTACACCCGGTAACCATTCAGCAATTATTTGATATTGCCGACAGCGGAAATGTAATGCCGCCCAAAAGCACCTGGTTTGAACCCAAGCTGCGTGATGGCCTGTTAACACATTTAATTGCAGAAGCTGAATATGAATAAGCATGTTAATCTTTACATGGTTATAAACTTATATTGCATTTCAATGTATCTTTAATTTGATGAAAAAACTGATCTTAATATGTATTGCGGTTTGTTTGCAAACTGCTTTGTTTGCGCAGGATGCCAAAGAATTATATAACAATGCAAGAAGCTTTATGCATAAGGGAGATTTTCCCAATGCAATCCTGATTCTGAACAGAGCACTTGCTTTGCAACCCAACAACCTGGAATTTGCCAAGGACCTTGGGCTGAATCATTATTATCTGAAAAATTATAAGCAGGCGTTGGAAGTTTTAAATCCTCTGCTTGAGAGAAATGATGTGGACGACCAGTGTTTTCAAATAGCCGGCGATGCATACTGGGCTATGGAAGATGCCAAAGAAGCAGAAAATGTTTACCGGAAAGGAATTAAAAAACTACCCAATAGCGGGCCTTTGTATAACGAACTGGGAAAAGTGCTCTGGACCAAAAATGATTTCACCGCCATTAAACAATGGGAAAAAGGAATTGAAAATGATCCGGGCTTTGCCGGTAATTATTACAATGCCAGCAAGTATTATTACTTTACTACTGATAAAGTTTGGAGTTTGCTGTATGGAGAGATTTTTATAAACATTGATCCTAAGAGCCCCTTTACCCCTGAAATAAAAAACATTTTAGTAGAAGGATACAAAAAATTATTTGCTGATGCCAATCTTGAAAAAAACAATAAAGACAAAAACAGTTTTGTTATCGCTTTTTTAAAAACGATGAACAAGCAAAGTTCATTGGCATCCTCGGGCATAAATACCGAATCGTTAACCATGATAAGGATCCGTTTCATTTTAGATTGGGATGCCAATTACGCTGCAAAATTTCCTTTTAAATTATTTCAGGTACACAAGCAATATATACAGGAAGGTTTGTTTGATGCCTATAACCAATGGGTTTTTGCAACAGCACAAAATTTACCGGCCTACCAGGCATGGACCAATGCACACAGCAAGGAACATGCAGCATTAACCCGTTTTTTGCAAGACAGGATATTTAAAGTGCCGACCGGACAATACTACCATTAAAGAATTTTATTCTATTCATTACAACTCTTCAATCCATGGTGGGGAAATGACTATTTTTTATTAACTTGTTGTACAAAACTTTATTATTATGGAAGAGCAACGTGATGAAAAATTATGGCAGTTAGCCAAAAAAAGAGCTAATTTTCAACGAAGCCTGGCCTCTTACTTTATTATTAATGGATTTTTATGGGCTGTTTGGTGGTTTACAGATGGAAGAGACGGCCAGAATCATGGAATGCCCTGGCCCGCCTGGGTAATGATTGGATGGGGTATTGGAATTCTTTTTCAATACATGAGTGCTTATGGCGGCAGCAGAAAAGACCTTACCGAAAAAGAGTATGAAAAACTATCCCGATAGCTATCGGGACAAAATAAATAAATTTTCCGGTTGCTGCTTTACGTATTATGTTGTCTTCAGTTTTATCAATATATATTTAGTAAAAAATAAACTACACAATAAACCAACGATTGTTATGAACGAAAATTCCAGGATTTTTGATTACATCGATTTTCAGTTAAACAGGTTTCCCAAAGCCGATATGTTTAGCGGAAAAGAAAACGGAGTGTGGAAAAATTACAGCACAGCCGAAGTTAAAGACAGCATCAACAAACTAAGTGCAGGCTTAATAAAACTTGGCGTTAGCGGTAATGATATGACTATTGAGAACCAGGATAAGATCGCCCTCATATCAAAAAACCGGCCCGAGTGGCTAATGCTGGATATGGCCTGCCAGCAAATTGGTGCTGCTATTTGTCCCATTTATCCTACCACCAATGTTAATGAGCTTGAATTTATTTTTAATGATGCTACCGTTAAACATGTATTTGTAAGCGGGCAGGAAATTTTAGATAAAGTAAATATTATAAAAAGTAAAGTACCCAGTTTAAAAACCGTGTACAGTTTTGATGAACTGCCTGACGTAACATTCTGGAAAACGCTCTTATCCGATATCAGTACTGCTGACCTGGAAAATATGGAAAAAATAAAAGCTGCCATTAAAGCAGAACATTGTGCCACAATTATTTATACATCGGGTACAACCGGTACACCAAAGGGAGTAATGCTGAGTCACCGCAATATTGTTACCAATGTCATCAATTCAAAAAACAGTTTTCCGTTTGATGATGATGTAAACGCAAGGGTATTAAGCTTTCTGCCGCTCAATCACATTTTTGAGCGCATGGTTTCGCTGATCTATATCAGCAGCGGCATTTCTATTTATTATGCCGAAAGCTTAGATACCATTGCTGAAAATTTAAAAGAAGTAAAACCATCGTTGTTTGCAACGGTACCCCGGCTGCTGGAAAAAACTTATGAAAAAATAATGGCAAAAGGTGCCGAACTAACCGGGTTAAAGAAAAAATTATTTTACTGGGCCGTTGATTTGGCTAACGAATACGACAATATAAAACCAAAAAGTATTTGGTATACATTGCAGCTTGCTGTGGCCAACAAACTCATCTTCAGCAAGTGGCGTGAAGCGCTGGGCGGTAATATAAAACTGATTGTAACCGGTGGCGCTGCCTGCCAGGTAAGGTTAATAAGAATTTTTACTGCGGCTAACATACCCATTTATGAAGGATACGGGCCAACTGAAAACAGCCCGGTAATAAGTGTAAACTGCCACAGAAAAGGCGGTACCAAATTTGGCACGGTTGGTTTGGTAATTGAAGGCCAGGAAGTAAAGCTGGAAGCCGATGGCGAAATATGTGTTAAAGGCCCAAGCGTAATGATGGGTTATTATAAAAGGCCCGACCTGACTGCCGAAACCATTATTGATGGCTGGTTGCATACCGGTGATATTGGTGTTTTTGAAGATGGTAAATATTTAAAAATAACCGACCGTAAAAAAGAATTATTTAAAACCAGTGGCGGAAAATATGTGGCTCCACAGCCCATTGAAAATAAAATGAAGGAATCGCCTTTTGTGGAGCAGATGATGGTTGTTGGTGCCGAGCAAAGATTTGTAGGCGCATTAATTGTTCCTTCCATTACCAACTTAAAAGAATGGATGCTGCATAAAGGAATACCTTTTACAACCGTTGAAGATGCTATTCACAACCCCAAGGTTTTAGACCTTTACAAAGAGCTGATTGATTCTTTCAATGCATTTTTTAACCATGTAGAACAGATAAAAAAGTTTGAACTGTTACCACATGAGTGGACCATTGACAGCGGCGAACTTACACCCACGCTGAAATTAAAGCGAAAGGTTATCATGGAAAAGTACAAAGCCGCATTCGACAGAATTTACAGCTAAGTATATTCTTTTTCAGATCAGATTATTTTCGATGGCATATTTGGTAAGATCAGAATTGGATTTCATATTCAACTTCACCATTACCCTGGCCCTGTAGGTACTTACCGTAGTTACACTTAACAAAAGCATTTCGGCGATTTCTGAAACCGACTTACCATTTGCCAAAAGTTTCATTACATCAAATTCACGGTCGCTTAGGGTTTCGTGTGGGCTTAAAGATGAATCTGCAGAAAAGGAATTGGCTAATTTTTCGGCAATGGCCTGCGAGATATATTTTTTTCCCAAAAGCACTTTCTGTACAGCTTTTACCAGTTCGTCGGGTGCGGTATCCTTACTTAAATAACCCGAAGCACCTGATTTAAGGGCACGCAATGCATATTGTTCTTCGGGATGAATACTAAGAATGAGCACCGGTAAATTGGGGTAACTAAGTTTTATCTGTTGCAGTGCATCCAACCCGCTGCGGCCGGGCATAGAGAGGTCGCTTATCACCACATCCCATTTTGCCGACATCACTTTTTTTATCAGCTCTTCAGCATCTGCTACTTCTTCAATTATGGCAGTGGGAAATTCATCCAGCAAAATTTGTCTCAGCCCTTTACGAACAACAGTATGATCATCGGCGATTAAAATTCGTAACATAATATTTGTTTTAAATTGTACTTTCTACCAGGTTCAACGGAACAGAAATGGTGGTTTCCGAACCCTCGCCGGGTTTGCTTTTAATTTCATAAGTACCTCCCAACAGTAAGGTTCGTTCTTTAATTCCCAGTAAACCCAGTGTTTTTTTATTGTTGATCGTTTCCAGATTAAATCCAACGCCATTGTCAGTAATACTAAAGTATAACCGGTTGTCGTCTTTATAAAATACAGCCGTTACCAGGCTGGCATTGGCATGGCGGGCAATATTGGTAAGCAGTTCCTGGTAAATCCTGAAAATACCTGTGGTGGCTTCGGGCTGCACGGTTAATTCACCTGCATTATTTATAAATTCAACTTTTGTACCTGAGCGTTTTTGAAACTCTTCGCCCTGCCATTCCAAAGCAGCCAGTAAACCCAAATCATCCAGGATACTTGGCCGCAGGTTTGTTGAAATTTTTCTTACTGATACAATGGTTCTATTTATCAGCTCAATACTTTCTTTCATTTTATCATTAATTTCTTTATCGGTGCCGTTAATTTTTCGTGCAAGCCAATGTATATCCATTTTAAGCCCGGTAAGTTGCTGCCCCAGTTCATCATGTATTTCACGGGCAATATTGGTACGTTCATCTTCCCTTATACTTTGCAGGCTGGATGCCAGTTGCCGTATATCTTTATACGATTTTTGTAAAAGTTCTTCTGCCAGATATTTTTCGGTTATATCTTGCAATAAAGCAAGCCAAGCCTGCTGACCTTCATAAAAAATTTCATGGCCGTATACGTCTACATGTATTATGGTTTCATCTTTCTTTTTATGCCGCCATACTCTTCTAGTACTTATACCCGGTTTCATTTTTTTTACATAGTTATCAAAATCTGCTACATCTTCTGCAGGCCGCATATCTCTTTCATTCAGTTTTAAAAATTCTGTCCTGGTATAACCATATTGTTTTATTGCCGCTTCATTAACATCAATAATATCCAGGTTGGGTATGGTTGCCATCCACATGGGTAATGGATTATTATAAAACAACAGTTTGTATTTTTGTTCAGACTGGAGGAGTTCTTCTTCTGCATTTTTACGCACTGTAATATCCCTGATAAAAGCACAAAATGATTGTTGCCCGTTCTGTTCCAGTGGTATTATGGAAAGTTCTATAGGAAACTCCCTGCCTTGACGGTCAAGTGCAGACATCTGGAACATCTTGTTCAGTATAGGGCCCTCGCCAGTCTGCAGGTAATGTTTCATACCTTTTTCATGGCGATCCCGATACTGCTGTGGTATGATGGTTGCAGATAACAGTTTACCTTTTATTTCTTCTTCACTCCAGCCAAATATTTTTGTTGCCTGTGGATTCCACAGCGTAATGGCGCCTTCGGCATTGATAGTTATAATGGCATCCAATGCCGAATTCATGATCAACTGCCTGCTTTGCTCTTCATACACCCTTGCCTGTTCGGCCTTTTTCATTAAAGTTATATCAATTGCAGAAGCCAGCCAGTGTGTTTTATTATTCAGCTCCAGCCGCTCAATTGATAATAGTATTGTAACCAATGCCCCGTTTTTGGTTTCAACCTCTATTTCAAAATTGCTAAGTCGTCCTTCAGTATTTAATATATCCTCAATTTTTTGGCTGATGGCTATCCTTTTTTCAGGATTAATTTTACTTATCAATCCTGCTTCATCTGAGGTTTTACCCAGAAGCTTATCCCTGGCAGATTCTATAAAAGCTGCGTAAGGCGCATTCACATTAACTATTCTGAAATCATCATCATACAGGACAAATCCCAATAGATTTGAGTTAAAAATTTTTGAAAATTTCTCTTCACTTTTTTTCAGTGCTGTTTCCGACTTCTCCCGTTCGGTAATATCTCTTACTATTGCAAGTATTTTCCCATCCGGCAGCAACCGGGCATTCATTTCTACCACAAAGACAGAACCATCTTTTCTTTTCAGCTTCCGGTATAAAATAGTTGCTTTATCTGTTTGTAATTTTTTATCCTTTGGCCTTTTCTCTGTAAAGCCATCTTCAAAAAAAAGGTCTTTCAGGTTTAAGTTTTCAAACTCTTCTTTGGTATATCCTGTTTGGGTGTATACGACTTTATTAAAACTATGGATGCTGCCGTTAAATGAATAAAGCATAATTCCATCCGATGCCTGTTCAATAAGAGATCGGTATTTTTCTTCATTTTCTTTTAAGGCCTCCGATGCTTTTTTAAATTCAGTAATATCTTTAAAAAAAGATGTTAGCCCGTCTTTTGAAGGATAAATATGATTTTCGAACCATTTTTCATGCATGGGAAAATAGTCTTCCAGGTACTGGTACTGCTGCGTTTCTTTTGCTCTGTAATAAGCATGGTAAAAAGGCATATCTACTCCTTCCGGAAATTCAGCCCATATATTTTTACCAACCAGGCTTTCGGGTTTTCTTCCAAAAATTTCACCCGCCTTTTTATTTACATAAACATAGTTCCAGTTATTATCTAATGATACAAAAGCATCTGATACCCTTTCAATGAGCGACTGGTATTTATTTTCACTGCTTTTTAATTCCTTTGTCCGCTTTCCTACAAGCCTGTATAATTTTTCAGGCCGCTTAACTATAATAAATACAAATATTGCACCCAGCACAGAAACCAAAAAACTCAATAATGAAAATATAAAAATTTCGGCCCTGCCTTTGTTATTGTCAACCGGCTCTACAGAAAGTTTCCAATTACCATCAGGTATATCAACAGAAATTAAATAATCCTTTAACGGTTGTTTTACATCTGTAATAAAGAATTCCGTTTTTTTTGTATCGGGGTTAATTTTAGAAAGTTGATAATAATAGCCGTCTTTGCCTGCCCTGTCGATGCCGGCAGCTTTTAGTAAAGTACTTACTTTAATAACCACAACAGAAAAACCCCAGAATTTTTCATTTTTGAAAACGGGTAACCTGCCAGCAATGCCAAGACCGCCCTGTATAAATTTAAAAGGGGCCGAAAAAAACAACTCGTTTTTTTGAATCGCTTTAAAAGCTTCTTTATTTTTGGCAGGGTCTTTTAATATATTGTATCCGATAAGGCTTTCATTTCCTTTTAACGGATAAACATATTGTACCACTCCAACGGGTGCCAAATGCAAAACATCTATATACCCGTTAGTATTAAATATTTCGGCTGCAACTGAATCAAAATTTTTGACTGTACCGTTATTATCAATAAAGAAGGCCAGAATTTTTGTGGCGGATAAACTATATGCCAACGACTCCTGCAATCTGTCTTTAGCATTATTGGCCACATGAAGTGCCTCTTTTTTTTGCTCTTGCATTATGATGAGGTGCCGTTGATAAATAAGAGAACCAAATAATATGGCAAGCATAAAAAAAGACAGGAGACCAAACATTACATGCCTGTTTAAAAGAAAACCCGGTTTACCGGTATATTTGGGCAAATCAATTTTTAATTTTTCATTATCTGTAAATGTTTTTGACATTTTTGGAAGTTATTGAACAAATCAGCACTATAAATGAAGTTGATAATAACCACAATAAGTTACAACTAATTAATATGAATACGGGTATGATTTTTTTATTTATAAAAAACAATAATATCAATACAAATTAAATACAAATTCTTTGCAAAATTGTAGATATTCATCCACTTTAAAAGCAGTAGCAATACTACAAAGGATAGTATATTTTTTGCAGTTTAGCCAGGCAATTGCTTAATTATACCGATGTGAAATACCACATAGTCCAATGCACTTTTCAATACCGAAGAAATCGGCACAGGCCGGCATAACCTGCCTGCCGTTAGGCAAGTAGCATCTAAGATTTCTACGTAGTCCCTGTCTGGCTGGCCAGGCGGGCTTTGAACTACTTTATAAATCAAGATGGTATTACTGATTCAAAGCCGGCAGAATCTTTATTTCATTCCGGTATAAAATAATTTTCTTACTGTTTTTCAGTTGCTTCAGTAATCTTGAAATAACTACCCTTGAAGTTGCTAATTCACCGGCTATAAGATGATTGGATGTCTTGTTCTTAGCAACGTTTTCTATGACATAAAAAAGCCTTTTTAACTTTACTTTTTTCTTATTTATCCACATTTCCTAACATAGATTTCTTCGAAACTTCTATTATCTCTTATTACAGCAAACACCCGATGAACTAATTTATTTCTTACTGCATTAATAACACACATTTTATTTTTGCCTTCAGCTACTTTTCTTTCAAAATAGGCTTTTAACTCAACATCATTTTTTATAGCAGATAATGCACAAAGATGTAAAAGTTTTTTTAGTTTTTTATTTGCATAAGGGCTTACCGAAGGTTTGAAACGTATGCTTGAACCTGATATTTTTTTAAATGGCACTATGCCACAATAACAGGCCAGTTCTTTAGCATTTGTAAAAGAGCTAAATCCTTTTGTATAAACAAGCATTGCCACTGCAGTAACCGGACCTATACCTTTTATAGATTTCACCTGTTGCACTTTTTTGTTAATCTGTTCATCTGCTTGTACTATTTTTATTATCAACTCTTCAATGGCAGCTTTAGTTTTTTGCAATGCATTTAAGGCCGGTTTTTGTAGCTTTTCCATCGTTTTTGCTTCAATGATACAACCACATTCCTTCAATTCATTAATGGGCACACTAAGTTGCGTAATTGCATTTATTATTCTGTCCCGCTGTGCAATAAGGTTTTTTATTTTTTCAATACTACTGTCTACAGGCTGCCAAAGCTTCATCTGGTCGTTATAACGTAAAGCATACCAGGCTATTTTAATAGAAGCAGTTTTATCATCACTACCTCTTTCAAAACCTCCGGCTTTTTTAATACGTAAAGGCATTTCTACCCATAACTTCGCTTTTTTTTGTACAAGATAATTCACCAACCCAGTATTATACAGCCCTGTATATTCCATACAAAATAATGTGTCTGTGTCTGCTCTAACACCTTGTTGTTCCAGCCAGTGAATCATTTTCAAAAACCCTTCCTGCTTTTGAGAGAATTGCTGATGAATAATTTGAGACGGATCTTCAACTTTCACCAGGGCTGCATCAAAATAAGTTTTAGAGATGTCAATACCGACAAAATTTTTTAATAACTTGCTCATACGTTTTACATTTTACATGTGAATGAATCAACCTGAAATTTTGAACATATCAAGACCTTATAATGGGACTGCAATCCCTATTTTCTATTTGATTCCTGTTCAAAACAAACCAGCATAAGATTAGAACGTTGCATAGGCCTTAAAGCCTTGTCCCTCGATAATTCGCTTGTGCTGGCAGGTTGTTTCATAAAATTAGCTATACACATTGGGATGTGAATTGTAAAAGAAAAAAGTAGCAAAAAAGAAAAGTAGTAATAGTAATAATGATTTACTTAAATCTTTGAAAGCAAATCTAAAGGTCTCTCCCCAGGCTTTGTGTGTAGGCTCAGGACGTTGCGTTTGTTATTAAAATCGATTTACGCAAGGTCCCGTGCCGGAGACGTTGCTAAGAAAAGAATCATTGATTTTTTCTGCAGGTTGATGAACAGTTCTGTACCTTCTCTTTTAGCAAATGAATTGTTACAAAGATCAAAAGTCTTAAAAGTGAAATTCTTTTCAAACATGGGTTCATACTGGCATTTACATCCGCCAAAAGGCGGCCCTTGCTGCTCAAACTCTCTGTCGAATAATACACCAACCAGTTTGCCGTTTTCAGCAAGCAGTTCATTCATCTTAGCCACATATTCTTTTCGTAATGGCGGATTAATGGCACAGAAAAATGTTTGTTCCAATATCAGGTCATACGTTCCGGCATGTTCAAAAAAATCACCTAAAACAATTTTAATATTGAGGTTGGATGCAAATTTTACTTTCAATTGTGCAACCAAAGTTGGTGCAATATCAATTACAGTAACATCGGTAAATCCCTGTTGCAATAAATATTCAGCCTCATAAGTGTTTCCACAGCCCGGAATTAAGATCCGCAGCGCTTTATTTGTAAGCTGATCAATATATGCTTTCAGCGGGGGTGATACTTCACCCAGGTCCCAGCCTGTTGCATTGGCATCGTATTGATTGTTCCAATAGGTTTTATCCAATGGAAGATCGCAGGTTACTACACAACATTTTTCTGTATTATTATTTTCATTTTCCATTATATCCAGATTTTCTGTTTTATATTTTTTCCCGCAGAGCCACTAAGTACACAAATAAATTTCTTTGTGTACTTAGCAGCTTCGTGGGAGATTTACTTATTTAAAAAACAATTCTTTAATAATAATATAAATACCCATCACCAGTACAAACCAGCCAAAACCTTTTTTAAGTTTTTGTCCGGGTATTTTTTTAGATAAAAGTATTCCTATAAAAATACCGGCTACAGAAAAAGCTGTAAATATGCCCAGCAGTTTCCAGTCAATAATTTCGCTTCCCTGCAAATCACCAATAAAACCGATAAGCGATTTTGCCGCAATGATAAAAAGTGAAGTGCCAACAGCCAGCTTCATGGGCATACGGGCAAGCAATACCAGCGCAGGTATTATTAAAAACCCGCCACCTGCGCCCACCAGGCCGGTAAGTAAACCTACAACAGCCCCTTCTAACAAAATCATTGGATAATTATAAACCCTTGTAGCATTTTCATCCAGCTCTTTATACTTTCCGGGCCTTATCATACTTACCGATGCCAGTATCATTACCACTGCAAACAATAGCATTAATGCAATGGATTTTGTAACCACCAGTGAACCGATAGAGAAAAGCTCGTTTGGTATAAACGGCACCAGCCACATACGTGTAGCATACACAGCGGCAATAGAAGGCACCCCAAAAATTAAAACGGTTTTAAAATCAACTCTTTTTTGTATGGCACTTTGCACACCGCCAACCAATGCTGTTGAGCCTACAATAAATAATGAATATGCCGTTGCCAGTACTGGGTTAACACCCATAATATAAACCAAAATGGGTACCGTTAAAATAGAGCCGCCGCTGCCAATGAGCCCCAATGATATACCTACAATTACTGCCAATGCATATCCCAGTATTTCCATGGTTTTATATTTTTTCCGAAAGCAAAGATGTGATTAATAAAATAAAAGGAGTGTTACAATAGTTACAAAACTGTTTTAAAATCTTAATTCAAAAGTGAAGGCTTTAAATTTTACCTGATCAGCATGATATTCTCTTTCATAAATACCTGGCCACATAAAGTTTTGGCTTTTATAAAATATACATAATTGCCCGGGCTTGCAGGTTTGCCTTTATAATTACCGTCCCAGCATGCTGCTGCATTATTGGTTTTAAAAACCGTAATGCCATACCTGTTGAAAATAATAAACTCCAGGTTCTGCACATCACGGTAATACTTTATTCCAAAACAATCATTGAGGCCATCGTTATTGGGTGTAAAACTGTTTGGTAATATGATTCCATGGTTTTTAAAATTGGCAATTACGATAACGCTGTCGGTACCAACACAAACGGTACTGTCAGTTGCATATACATAATAGGTTGTGGTAAAAGCAGGGTTGGCAACCGGATTTGCAATGCTGTCGTTACTGAGTGCATAAGCAGGAGACCAGTTATATTTTTGTGCCCCGGTTGCCTGTAACTGTGCAAACGGTTTGTTACAATTCAGATCATTGCTTTTGGTTGCTTTTACAACCGGTACAGGAAGAACTAAAACATTTACCATAAAATTGCTGTCGTTTTTACAGATATTATCATAAACTCTTAATGTATATGTAAAAGAAAATGGTGGATTGGCAACAGGATTTACAATAGCAGCATTACTTAAATACGAAGCCGGGCTCCATGTATATTGAAAAGCATTGCCGTTATTCCCATTTAATTGTACTGAAGATCCCCGGCATATCGTTTTACTTTCGGGAGCAATAAATGTTGTTCTGTTGTTTACAGATATGTTGATTGTATCTTTAGCCATACAACCGTTTAAACCGATACCTGTAACAATTAAAGTATGAGATCCTGTATCAATATACTGCGGACTGGCTATGGTTGAATCGCTTACATAAATACCGGGGCTCCAGTTATAATTTAATGCACCATTGGTTGTAAGTACCAATAAATCATTTTTACAAATTGTTGTATCTATCAAAGTTTGTACAATAGGGTTTTGATTGATGGTTATAGTAACTGAATCAATTGCGGAACATCCTGTACCATTTGAAACAGTGAGATAAAATTTAGTTGTTGTATTAATTGTTGCTGTTGGATTCTGCAAAGTATTATTATTAAGCACAGCGGCCGGCGACCAGGAATAATTACCTGTCCCGTTTCCATTCAATACAATTGATGTTGGCCCGCCTGCACAAAATGTGGTATCGGTACCGGCATCGGCAAGCATAGAGCCGGCAGTATTGATGTTTTTAATAATGCTGTCTTTGCAACCATTAATATCTGTAACAATCAATTTTACATCATAATTACCTGCTACATTATAATTATGAATTGGATTTTGTGCGGTGCTGGTTCCTCCATCGCCAAAATACCATTGCCAGGATGAAACCGGATAGGTATTTGTAAAACCAAATCCATTAAACTGAATATTATTGCAGTAATTAACACTATCCTGTATCCTTATTGAATCAATATTGGGTTTAAATAAAACAGTATCCCAGGGATTGGGTAAATCCAAAAGAGAAGATCCGGCAGTTCCTGAAGTTGCTCCCCAGGGATTTTCATTATCAAAATAAACGGTACCGTTCACACCTCCCGAAGCATCATGGGTTACGTTTCCCGGCATTGAGCTTCGGTTCAAAAAAAACATACCGCCACCACCGCCGCCGCCAGGGCCCACTCTGCCACCTGGAATTACCTGGCTAGATACATTCGTTCCAGCTCCTCCTTTTGTTTCTACATAGAGGCTATCCAGGATGTTGTTTACATATAATACAACCGTACCGCCTGCTCCACCACCATACATGCCGTCATTACAATCCGGCGCATTACAGGTAATGCCATCACCACCATTAGCCAATATTTTTAAAGCACTTGATCTGATATTTTCTGCAATTATTATGGCAATCCCTCCACCGGTTCCCTCGTATGGTGCAGGGGCACTTAAACTTGCTGCATGGCCTGCACCTCCACCGCCACCCATAAAAATTTTATTGGCAGCGCTGCTGTAAGCCAGGGCTTTTGCTCCAACTCCCCGGTTGTCGAAAGGAGCGTTTGCACAGGTATCACACTGATAACCGCCAAACCCACCCATTCCCGCATTTCCGCCTCCGCCGCCTCCACTATTGTTGCTTAACCCTCCGCCACCACCATTGGCAGGGCTTCCTTTTCCTTTACTGATACTGGAAGATATTGATGCAATACTTTCTCCTTTAAAAGCCGCTCTTATGTTGGTAGAAGGGTAAGCATAATTATTTTCCGAACAGGTTATTGAAGAGCTTACATCCTGAACTGCTCTTCTGAAACCCTTTGCAGTAACATCAATATCATCTTTAAGATCTACGGTATCGCAATTTAAGACCAGTACACCACCCTTGCTGCCATCCCATGCCATACAGGTAAATTCTCCCACATAATTTGTAACACTAATATACGGAACCCTGACTAACTGAACCTTTCCATCAGGTATATCATATGACCGTGTAAGGTTATTGCGTAAGGTAATTTTGTTGCCCGAAACAGAAGCGATATAATTCATTTCATAATTACCGGCATTTTTATAATCAATAATAGTTCCGAATGCCGCGGTATTTGATGTGTCAATAACGGCGCCCATCATTTGAATGAGCAATACGGTATCTCCGGCATTGTAAGAAGCGGCATCTGCAACTGTAACAGAATTAGTACAGGTATCATACGCAAATACTTCTGTATAAGCATTTATTACTATGGGGGGATCGTGGTCGGGCTTGTTGACTACCTGGCTGTAAGTAAAATTTGAAATGAGGATTATAAAAAATAAAAGCCTTTTCATAAAAAAATATTACGCCGTATCAATTTTATTGATACTAAGTTAACAAATAGATTTTCATTTCTACTGCAATCCTGAGGTTAAACATTGTGCTTATTATTACTGTTACTACTTAATAAGTTATTGTTATTCCTCCACCCAAACCCATATCGCTGTCATAATGTGTTGATAAAGAAAAATATTTTGTAACAATATACCTGAACCCTGCCATGTATTCTTTATCTGTGTTTATCATCATAGCAAAACGTAAACGGCTGGTAATGGGTATATCTTCCCTGCCCAACTGGAAACGAAATTTACCATTACCATCAACTCTTGCATCGGCTATAAACAACATAGGTAAAGTATAAGCAACACCAGCTATGATTGTTCTTCGCTTGTTTTTGTTACTGGTTTGGCCAAACCAGTTTTTTTCTTCATTTCCAAATATGTTTTTGGGGCCGCCTTCCATTTTAAAATGATAATCAAAACCTACATAAGGGAATATCCATTGGTTTCTGCCCATGTAGCGGCCAAGCATGGTTTCGCTTTCGTACCCATGCATATCATGAAAGCCTAAATGCCAGAGTGTGCTTAATCTCCAACGGGTTTGCGCCAACATAAATTCACCATCACTCCCATTAGTTTCCAACCCTGCACGCCCCATTAGATGGAATCTTTTATCATCTGCATTCAAGCCACGCCTGGCTACTTTTGGATCAGTAATATCAGTTTTATCAACCAATGGATTATCGTAACTGAAAACACGTCCCATTCCGCTCATCATGTGGTATAATATATGGCAATGAAAAAACCAATCGCCGCCCCGTTCATTTGCTGCAAATTCTAAAGTATCTTTTTCCATGGGCATAATGTCTATTATATTTTTCATAATAGCATATTCTCCCTGTTGGCTCAGCAACCTGAAATCGTGCCCGTGCAGGTGCATAGGGTGGCGCATCATGCTGTTATTAAAAAGAATGATCCTTATGTTTTCTCCTTTCCTGATAAGTATCTTATCCGATTCTGAAACTACTTTATTATCGAGGCTCCATACATATCGGTTCATATTTCCTGTGAGGTCAAATTTCAATTCTTTCCAGCCCCCCTGCCCCCCGGTGGGGGGTTCTGGAAGCGTGGTTTTGTAGGGAGACCGCAACATAGCGTAGTTGAGCGTTACGATGTCAACCTCACCCCCCGCCCTCTCCAAAAGAGAGGGAGCCATCTCCATGCCTCCCATATCGTGTTTGCTGTGATCCACGCCTCGGGAACTTGTTGCCATTTGCATATTATTCATCTTCACCGTGTCCTTTGGATTTTCAGGCCCGGTTATTTCAGGGTACATAACAGTATTCATATCCATAACCTGGTTTGTCATTTCCATACCTTTCATTTCTACCATATTACCATTCATGTCCATCATATCGTTCATCATTTTCATTCCTGCAAAATATTTCAGTTTGGGTAGAGGTGATGCCAGTTGTTTAATACCGCTACCCAGCCATAAGGAAGCTGATTTTGTTCTGTCTTCAGCTGTTACTAAAAATTCATAAGCGGTGCTGTCTGCAGGAATAGTCACCACTACATCATAAGTTTCCGATACTGCTATGATCAGCCGGTCAACTTCTACGGGCTCAACATCATTGCCATCGCTGGCTACTACTGTTATCTTTCCACCGGCATAGGTAAGCCAAAAATAATCTGACGCTCCTGCATTAGCGATGCGTAACCTTACCTTGGCCCCCCTGCCCCCCGAAGGGGGGTTCCAGGAACTTTCTGGTTTACCATTTATTAAAAATTTATCGTAGTAAACATCGCTTACATCCATGGCATTCATCCGTTTCCATTCGTTGGTAACTTTAGTTTTGAAATGTCCTTTTTTTATAGCTTCGGAATAGCTTTGCGTACTTCCTTTTTGGATGGCAAACCAATCGGTGGCGGCTTTCAGGCTGCGATGTACTTCTTCGGGTTTCATGTCTGTCCATTCACTTATTACAACCGGGATCGTAGGTATATCCCATTCTTCTCTTTTATTCATAATGAAAGCTCCATACATTCCAATTTGTTCCTGCAACCCAGTATGGCTATGATACCAATGTGTGCCGTGCTGAATGATGGGATACTTATATAAATAGGTTGCACCGGGCTTAATAGGCATTTGTGTAAGAAAGGGTACACCATCCATCCTGTTAGGTAAAAAAAGCCCATGCCAGTGCAGGGAAGTTTCTTCATTTAATTCATTATGAACCCATATTTCTGCTGTATCGCCTTCAGTAAATGTAAGCGTAGGCATAGGTATTTGCCCGTTTACTGCAATGGCCCGTTTTGATTTTTTTCCAAAGGTTACTATGGTATCCCTGATATACAGATCGTAGCGTACGGTTCTGGGTGGCGTATTATTTACAAGTGTTTTGATGGGGCCTAAATTTGCCTTTGCAATTTTTATATTTTCAATAGTGGTGTTATCATCCATACCATCCATGTTCATGCCATCCATATTCGTCTTTGGTTTTTCTTTTACCAATTTCATTCCGCATTTGGGACAGTTGCCCGGTTTATCAGATTGTATCTCCGGATGCATGGGGCAGGTCCAGGTTGCTGGTTGATCCATATTTGATTTTACCTGCATCGTATCTTCCTGCATTTTCATTTCGTCCGGCTTCTTCACTACAGGTGGTATTACGTCTTTTGTTTTTTCTATTACCAGCTTCATACCGCATATAGGGCAGTTTCCGGGTTTAGATGCATGTATCTCGGGATGCATGGGGCAGGTATAGGTTACTGCCTGGCCTTTGTTATTTGAATTGGCCGAAACAGGATCTTTCTTTTTTACTACAGGCTGTTTAACAGGTTTAGCTTTTTCTTTCACCAGTGTCATACCACACTTGGGGCAATTGCCCGGTTTGGCAGCATGAATTTCTGGATGCATGGGACAGGTGTAGGTTACTGATTGTGACCAGGCAAACAAATATATTGTGAGGCCAAAAACTATTAAAAATATTTTTTTCATTTTCTTATATATTTAAATGGATACACTGAGATTGATGTTCCAAATTCTTATTCATAACTTTTTAAAATACTATCAATCCAGTTTATAACAGTTTCCTTTTGTTTAGAAGTAAGTTTTGAATTTTTATGAAGACGAGTGTAAGAAGTCAAAGGCATGTCCCCGGATCTTACCTGTTTGATGATGCTCTCTAACTTACTCTCCTGCCGGCGCTTTGAATAATTTCCAAATTCGCTAAAATTCAAATCCTTTTTCCCATTCCTGATATGCCTTTCCATAATAAACCGGGCTGGTTGTATGTACGAATACCAGGGATACTTAGTATTGTTACTGTGGCAATCATAACAGGTGGCAGCAAGTATTACCTGTACACTGTCGGGTACATGGTACAGCCTTGTAATATGCGATGGCAATATTTCCCCATTATCTTTATTACGTGCTGGCTGGTAGCATTGCATCAACAAGAAAATAACAAGCCCAATGATCAATATTTTTCTGAAAATTCTTTTCATCCCTACAATTCTTTTTTCACAGAACCACAAGTCAACATTTTACTGCCGTAATACGGGTTTTTTATTTCTTTGGTCTCACTGATCCAGGTAGCGCCTTTGCCATCATTGTACATAGGACAAAAATCCTGATACAATTTTTGACCAGCACCAAAAGTTTTTATTAAATCATTCATGTCTTTACTAAGCATTGCAAAATGTTCTCTCTGGTGGTCTAACTTACCAGCGTTTGCACCAATATGTTCCGCATGTTCTTTGGCATCGTCGGCCACATCGGCAAATGCCTTTTTCTGTGCTGCAGTTAAACTGTTTGCATTCAGTGCAGCCAGGTTAGCTACTATGGCGTTGCCCGCCGCTGCTGCATTTTTTGAATCATCTTTGGTTAAGGCATTCTTTAGTTTCAAATAATTGCTGACAATTTCTTTAATAGAAAAATCATCAGGCATAACCATGGCAGTGGAGGTTGTATCAGACATACCTGTAGCTGATCCTGAGTTTTTTACAGGCCCGGAAAGTTCC
>JANOVD010000176.1:0-2244 GCA_031417255.1 Chitinophagaceae bacterium | reverse complement strand
TATTGATCTTTTTGTTTACTCCAGCCACGTTGTCTTCCTTCTACACCCAGAGGATTAAGCGGTTCTATTTCAACCGAACGATCCTGTAATAATGCTGCTGTAGATAAAGGTGTAAAATTGCTGGCTCCGATAAAAGTGGTACTTACATCATCCAGGTAATCTGTGCTGGTAAAGCGGTGAGCTACTTCAATGGAAAAATTGAGTTTATCGTTAAGATTATATTTTATCCCAACACCTAATGGAATACACAAAGCCAGCGTATTATATGGTTTACGGCCTTTGTATCCTATTAACTGGCCTTCGGTTCCCAGTGGGCGCAAAAATTCTTTTTGGCTGTTTGTGTAAGCATACGGATCGTAAGTAAACACGCCAACACCTAAAGTTATGTATGGGGTAAAGGAATGATCGGGGTCGCCCGGCATAAATTTAAAAAAATTAAAATCTCCCTGTATTGCAACCTCCCAGATATTTGTATTAAAACTCAGGTTCCTTAATTTTTGGTAATCGTTTTTGCTGTAGATATCACTATAGCCTAATTGTGCATAGTGAGCGCTTAATCTTACCCCCACATAATTACCAAACTGTTTGCGAAAAAAAGCGCCAATAGCAGGCTTGGGGCGGTTGATACCGGCCCTGGTATTTAAATCTCCAAAATAATGTGCTAAACCGGCGGTAATACCAAATTCACCTTTTTGTACATATTCATAACGTTCGGTCTGTGCATTCGCAATTTCAGTAATTGATACAAAAAAAACTAAGGCAACAATTTTAATTTTCATAATGTGCAAAATAAAGAAATGTTTTGTTAAAAACGGCTTGTTGTTTTTTTTGTGTTAAAGGCTTTGTTAATCTTTTTCTTTTTCAACCCTTAAGCCTGCACTCATCACATTTAATAATGGATTGTTACGCATAATTTGAGAAATGGTAAAACTGTATTTACCTGCCTGTTTAAACCTGCGGGGTTTGCCGTTTAATAATTTTCTTATTTCCCAGATATCATTCATGCCCGTACCTTCCCAGCCGCTGGCATCATCTCCCAATATAAGATTTACTTTTTGAATGTACATACTGTCTCCGGGAGCCTGCAAACCTATATTAAGCCAGATATTATTATACTGATACGCATCGGTATGGCGCAAAACCAGGTAAATGCTGTAGGCAGAAATGGTATCAGTAATTAAAAAATCGCCGGTTGCCGAAAAACTGCTTTGCCATTCATGTTTGGGTATGGCAGTATGTTTTTCATAAACATCTATCTGATTGCAGGAACTAAACAACAGGCAATGAACAATAGGCAATACTAAAAACTGAAGTTTATATTTGATCATTTTATTCATTTAGACAAACCTTGCTGTTAATGTATGATTTGCATCCCGATAATTATCGGGAGCCTGTTGCAATCCCGATAATTATCGGGAGCTTATTGCCAATTATTAAAGTACATTCAGCACCTGCTCCTTTGCTTTCTCCAGTTCGTTTTTCATAATTACCACACATTTTTGAATATCGGCATCATAAGCTTTACTGCCGGTAGTATTAATTTCACGGCCAATCTCCTGTAAAATAAAAGATAATTTTTTGCCTTTGCCTTCATCAGTTTCCTGGATGATGGATTTAAAATATTCGCAATGCTGGCGAAGCCTGATCTGTTCTTCATGAATATCTATCTTCTCCATGTAGTAAATCAGTTCCTGTTCCATACGGTTATTGTCAATATTTTCCTTACCTACATGTTTTTCCAACAACTGGTTTATTTCATCCCTGATTCTTTTTTCACGATTGGGTTCCAGTTTTAAAATGGCTTCTTCCTGGTCGTTGATATTGCTGATACGGGTTACCAGGTCATTTTGCATTACGGCTCCCTCTTCAACCCGGTGCTGGTTTAAATTATTTAATGCCTCCTGTAATACTTTTTTAAACTCTGCATAATCCGGTTCACTTAAAATATCATTGGTGGGTGTTACCACTTCAGGCAAACGGAGCAAGGCACTTAGTACCGAGTTGGTATCTATTTTTAATTCGCCGGCCAGTGTTTCAATCTGGTTGTAATAGGCTTTTATGAGGTCGGTATTAATATTAACCGGTTTTGAAGTGCCGTTTTGTTTTACAATAACCATGCAATCAATAGTGCCCCTTACCAGGTGTTCCTGCAGCGTATTGCGTATTTCAAATTCATAGGGTCGTAACAATGGGGGCAGTTTTAGCTGCAGTTCATATTGTTTGCCATTAAGTGCCTTAATTTCT
>JANOVD010000175.1:0-5112 GCA_031417255.1 Chitinophagaceae bacterium | reverse complement strand
CTTCGTGGGATAAATAAATTGCGGGGGTATGACACACAAAACCAAAGGTATAGTACTCAGAAGCATTAAATATGGCGAAACCAGCCTGGTGGTTACTGTATTTACCGAACTATTCGGCATACAAACCTATATGGTTAATGGGGTACGCAGTTCAAAAAAATCAGCTGCAAAAGCAAACCATTTTCAGCCAACCGCCATTTTAGACCTTATTGTTTACCACAGCGACAACAAAGCCATGCAACGCATCAAAGAATTTTCGTGGGCTGTTTTGTATGCAACCTTATTAAGCCATGTTATTAAAAACAGCGTTGCTTCTTTTATGACAGAGCTGCTGCAAAAATGTTTGAAGCAGCCCGAACCCAATCCTGATCTTTTTAATTTTTGCGAAGCATCTTTTTCAGCATTAGACCGGGCAAACAATATTGTGGCTGCAAATTTTGCCCTGTTCTTTACGTTGCACCTTACGCATTTTTTTGGATTCAGAATGGCTGATAATTTCAGCACCGAAAATTCAATATTGGATCTGCAGGAAGGAAATTTTATAAATCATCAACCTGCTCATCTGCATTTTATAGACGGAAAAAATGCAGAACTTACTGCACAGTTATTAAAGGTGATGCAACCTTACGAACTGGAAGAATTTAAACTAAACCAGGAAATAAGAAGAGAACTTTTAGTGCGTTACCTGGATTATTATGCCTTACACATTCACGATTTTGGGCAGATGAAAACATTGATGGTGTTGCATGAAGTGCTGTAGGTGTCAAGACGGCTCTAAGCCGTCGGGACCATTGCAGGGGTCATGACGGCTCCAAGCCGTCTGACCCCTATCACCCCTATAAAATTCTCTTTGCTGAAGTGTTCCTGTTCGTTCTCAAACTTTCTGTCCCCTCAATCAAAACCACGCCCGGTTGTTTCCCTTTTTCAAAACTACCCAGCCTGTCATCCATTTGCAATGCTTTGGCACCATTGATGGTAGCCCATTGCAGTAAAGTTGCCAAATCCAGTTCCTTAAAATTATTTTGAAGTGTTTTAATTTCTTCCAGGATATTTAGCTGATCATTTGATGCAAGGCTGTCGGTTCCTAAAACAATATTACCGGTATGTTTCATCAACATTTTTACATCGGGTAAAGTGTTGCTGATGTAGAGATTGGCGTTGGGGCAAAGGCAGAAGAAAGTTGAAAGTTGAAAGTTGAAAGTTGAAAGTTTTAAAAACTCCAGGTCTTCTGCTGAAGTGCAAACATTGTGGACCAAAATGATGGATTGCTCTTTTGTAAAATGTGGCAACCAGGTTTGTAAACTTGTTTTACCTGTTGGTTTAAAAAACGAAATATCAATACCCATTTGCCGGTACATCCTTAAAAAATCGCCGGTGCCTTTTTCAAAAAATTCATTTTCGGCTGCAGTTTCCTGGTTGTGTATGGTTATTAAATTATTGTTGGGGAAGTCATTGATCATTTCAAACATTTCGGGCGATACTGAGTATGGTGCATGAGGGTTGATACTTGATACCTGATACTTGATACTTGACCGGTATTCGTCAAGAATCAGCATTGATCTTTCAAATCTCGCCTTCACAACAGCAGGTGGGAAACCACTGGCTTCAATAAAATTATGGTACAGTAAATTTGCTTTGCTTTTTTGCGGAATGGTGAGCGTATTGTTGCAAATATCGCCCACAGCAACAATGCCGTTTTGCAGCATTTCAGTTTCAGCAGTTTCAATGGCTGCTAATATTTCTTCTTCTGAAAAATGGCGTTCATTAACCACTTTTAAAACAAAATCTACCAACCCTGTATGTTTTGGAACATGGCCTTTCAGGTGCGATAATTCGAGGTGGCAATGTGCATTAATAAAGCCGGGGCAGAGTATTCCGTTTAGTTTTTCAACATCGTTGCCGGCTTCCTTTTCATCAACTATATCTACTATTACGCCTCTTGCATCAGTGATCAGTACCTGTTGCTGCCGGAATTCGTATCCGTTAAAAATATGATCTGCCGAAAATTTTCTGTACAAATTGATTGGTTGATATAATGTAAATTTGCCGCCCGTACATGGTCTGACGTCCTCGTCTGACCATGTACAAGCAAAACACAATTAAAGTTCAGCAAAGGTATGCAGTACAAGAGTGCGACGCCAATGAAGTTTAATTGTTGTTTGAAGCTGGGTACAAAAAATTAATCACAAAACACAATTGTCCCCCTTTAGGGGATAGGGGCCTATGTTAGATAAATTAGATGCCATAAAAGGAAGATTCGATAACCTGGGGGTTGCGCTTACCAACCCCGAGATCGTGAGCGATAATAAAAAATTTACTGCCATCATTAAAGAATACCGCAGCCTGGAAAAAATTGTGAACGCCCGTAACGAGTATGTTAAACTGCTGGATGATATTGAGTTTAATAAAGAAGTGCTGAATGGAGATGATGAAGAAATGCGGAATCTTGCCAAGCAGGAATTGCCGGAGCTGGAGGCAAAGAAAGAGGTGATGGAAAAAAACCTCCGCAACATGCTGATACCGAAAGACCCTTATGATGAAAAGAATGCCATTTTAGAAATTCGTGCCGGCACCGGCGGCGATGAAGCTTCTCTTTTTGTCGGTGATCTGCTGCGCATGTATTTAAAATACTGCGAAAAGAAAGGTTGGAAAACAACCATCCTGAGCGAAAGCGAAGGTACCGTTGGCGGTTATAAAGAAGTGCAGGTGGAAGTGGTTGGCGATGATGTGTATGGTGTTTTAAAATTTGAAAGCGGTGTTCACCGTGTACAGCGTGTGCCTGATACTGAGGCCAGTGGCCGAGTGCATACAAGTGCGGTAACGGTTGCGGTAATGCCCGAGGCAGAAGATGTGGATGTAGATCTGAAAGAATCGGACGTAAAAATGGAAACGGCCAGGAGTGGCGGCGCCGGGGGGCAAAATGTAAATAAGGTAGAAACCAAAGTTTTTCTTACACATAAACCAACTGGTATTGTGGTGATGTGCCAAACAGACCGTTCGCAACTGGGCAACCGGCTAAAAGCAATGGAAATGCTGAGAACCAGGTTGTATGATGAAGAAGTTAGAAAAGTAGAGGAAGCCACTGCACACATGCGAAAAAGCCTGGTAAGCACCGGCGACAGAAGCGCCAAGATAAGAACTTATAATTATCCGCAGGGCCGGGTTACCGATCACCGTATTGGATTAACGGTGTATAATTTAGATACCATTTTAAACGGTGAGATACATGAATTTTTAGAGGCCCTGCAGTTTGCCGAAAATGCTGAAAAATTAACATCACAGAACTAAAGGGAATTATTTTTTCAATAATTTCAAAGCCATATAAATATTAACCCTATTCGGGTTTTGTTTCATTAATATTATCATCATAAAAAATCAAAATCATGTTAGAACAATTATTTAACCTGGTAAAAGAATCATCAGGCGATGCTGTAATTAAAAACCCCGATGTACCCAATGAACACAACAATGAAGTAGTTGCCGAAGCTACCAATACCGTTGCTTCTGGCTTGCGCAATATGGTGGCCGGTGGCGGTTTGCAAAGCATAATTTCTATGTTCAATAATAAAGATCAGCAATCTGGCAGCAGCAGCCTGTTAAACAACCCCATTGTAAATATGATGATCGGGCATTTTTCCGGTAAGCTCACAGGTAAATACAATATGGGCGCTACCCAGGCCAATAATGTTGCCGGCAGTTTAATTCCGGATGTGATGAGTAATCTGATCAGTAAAAGTAACGACCCGGCCAACAATGGCTTTTCGCTGGAAGGGCTGTTAAATTCAATCACCGGTGGAAAAACAGCCGAATTGGTGCAGGAACAACAAAGCAGTGGTAACAGCGGGTTTAATTTTCAGAATCTTATTGGCCAGTTTACAGGCGGCGGACAGACTGGCGGCGGAGGCGGCGGCCTGATGGATATAGTAAGCAAACTGGCAGGTGGCGCCCAAAACCAGCAACAACGTAATGGCGGTGGTGGTTTGATGGATTTGATAAAAGGTTTTATAAAATAATTATACTTATAAAATTGTTAAAAACACGCTGATTTACAGCGTGTTTTTAATTTTTATTAAACTCCCAACTTTAAAAATTGCCAATAACAGTGCTGAAAATGCAACCATTTTTGAAATTTAATACACTTATTAAAGGATAAAATGGGGAAATTAAAATAATAAGTTCTTTTTTTCGTTTATATAATAATTGAAGGTTTTTGCATAATTACTGGCATTATCAAATGCTTAACAGTTTTGAAAAACCCTTGGCACCCATTTTGCGTTTGTATATGTATTAACAACGATAATTTAAATTTTCTCATAAGCAGTTAGTTTTGGTAACGGCCCCTGTTTCTACAGGGGCTTCTCTTTTTTTATTACCCTGAGCCTCTTTCACTTACAAATATATTTACCCCTGTTTTATTAAAGCTGTTGTGCTTTACCTTTGCTGTCGAAAATTATACCATTGGCTACAGAATCATCAGATAGAAAAAAATTTTTTAAGCGCCTGCGTAACAAGGATAACCCGGAGCCGGAAGAAATGTCATTTATGGGGCATCTTGAAGCCCTGCGCTGGCATTTGATGCGTTCGGTAATTGTTTGGCTGGCTGCAGCCATTATCATTTTTGTATTCAGAAATTGGGTGTATGATAATATTATACTTGCCCCCTCAAGCGAAAATTTTATTACTTATGATACTTTATGCAGGTTTAGCCATTGGCTTGGTATTGGCGATAGTTTATGTATGCCTCCTGTAAAGATCAAATTTTTGGTTACCCAGGTTAATGGCACGTTTACCTCTGCTTTAAGCATTGCCATGATCGGCGCTTTAATCATTGCTTTTCCTTATATCTTTTATGAACTATGGCGCTTTATTAAACCAGCCCTTTCGGCCAAAGAAAAAAAATATGCAAGAGGAAGTATTTTCTGGGTATCGCTTTGCTTTTTTATAGGCGCCGCTTTTGGTTATTATTTATTGGCCCCTTTCACTTTTAATTTTTTAGCATCATTTACTTTGGGTTCATCGGGTGCTATCGAATATCAACCAAGCATTAATGATTATATAGATAGCCTGTCGAATTTGGTTTTGGGTTGCGGTATTGCTTTTGAACTGCCAATA
>JANOVD010000174.1:0-5438 GCA_031417255.1 Chitinophagaceae bacterium | reverse complement strand
TCATCATCATTTCTTTAGGAACTGCAGGTGTAAAACATTATCTTAACCTCAGGGAAAAAGGACAACTGTCTGTTTGGGTAATGCCTGTATCAGTTGTGATATTGTTGGCAGGTGCATTTATTTCGGCACCGCCAAAAGATCCGGGAGCCTGTAATACAAAAGTTGAATTCAGTGAGGTGAATGCAATAATTCAGAACAGGTGCATGAGTTGTCATTCATCAAAACCAACAGATGATGTGTATAAAGCACCACCCAATGGAGTTATGTATGACACGCCCGATGATATTGTAAAGAAAAAAGACCTCATCAGGCAACGGGTTGTTGCAACCAAAACGATGCCGCAGAATAATAAAACAAATATGACTGAAAACGAAAGAGATATTATCAGGTGTTGGATAGAACAGGGAGCAACAATAAAATAGTTTAAAAGATTATTATGACAATAAAAGCATTTAATAAATTAAATAAGATTGAGAAAGCGAAATCACTTTTAAGTTGCTGTGGTTCTTCTACCTGGGTTGAAATGATGATGAAACAATTTCCTTTTGCCAACGAAAAAAATTTGATTGATGCTGCCAATGATATTTGGTACAATCAATGCGGCAGTATTGACTGGCTGGAATCATTTACGCATCACCCCAAGATAGGAGATGTAAAAAGCCTGACTAAAAAATTTGCAGGCAAGGAACAGGCATCAGTTGCGGCAGCTTCTAAAAAAACAATTGCAGCACTTGCAAAGGCCAACAAAGAATACGAAGCAAAATTTGGATTCATTTTTATTGTTTGTGCAACCGGAAAACCGGCAATCGAAATGCTCAGGTTGCTGGAAGACAGATTAAGCAACAGCATTGGCGAAGAGTTGCATATTGCCATGGGTGAGCAAATGAAAATTACCATGCTCCGTTTTCAAAAATTAATAAGTGAAGGAGATTGGGGTTTTTTAAAACCCAGCCAGCTTACAACACATGTGCTTGATACTGCTTTGGGTAAGCCTGGAAAGGACATCAGCATACGTTTACAAATACCGGTGAATGGTGTTTGGCAAACCATTGCACAGGGTATTACAAATGCAGATGGAAGAATTACCGATCTGTTACCTGCTCAAATAAATCTGGCACACGGCAATTATAAACTGGTTTTTGACACCGGAAATTATTTTGCATCTCAAAAAATAAAAGGCTTTTATCCCGAAGTGGAAATTCAGTTTATCGTTTTTGATGATGCACATTATCATGTACCGTTGCTGATAAATCCTTTTGGATATTCAACTTATAGAGGCAGCTAACTAATTAACCGCAGAGAAAAGGAGAAACAGAGAAAACGCAGAGCTTCTGCGTAAATTTCCTTAACTCATTTTCTCTGCGATAAAAAAATAAAAGTATAATCAATGACTCAATCAATTCCAACAGAAAAAAAAGATCAACTTTTCAATAAACTAAAAGAAGCCAATACATCCTTTCAACAAATCTACCCCGGCGACAGGAGTGAACGCCAGCCTGTACATACCTTATACGGTGGTGCCAACTTATTCAAGTCAGATGCTGCTGTATCGCTTGGTAAAAGAGCTTTGGAGATATTTGAAACCTATGCACCCGATCATAAAGTTTTTGGGAATGTATTTGGTATGGATACCGAATCGGGCTTTAGCAACAAAGTATACAATAAAGTAATTGCTAAATTAAAAGCAGAAGCCATTGAAGATTTTCGCATTGATTTTGAAGATGGTTATGGCAACCGGAGTAATGAAGAAGAAGATGAAACTGCCCGTACAACTGCATTGGAAGTTGCAAAGGGAATGGCAGCAAAAACTTTACCGCCTTTTATCGGCATTCGCATAAAACCTTTTACCGAAGAGATGAAAGAAAGAGGATTGCGTACGCTGGATATTTTTGTAAGCACATTGGTAAAAGAAACCGGCGGCAAACTGCCCGATAATTTTATTGTGATGCTGCCCAAGGTTACCATTCCGGAACAGCCAGCAACCCTGGCATCTTTTTTTGATATCCTGGAAACGGAATTAAAAATGGAAAAAGGGATTTTAAAAATGGAGATGATGGTAGAGACCACGCAGGCCATTATGGATATTGACGGAACCAATCCTTTGTATCGTTTTATAAAAGCAAGTAATGGCAGATGCATTGCCATGCATTTTGGTACTTATGATTATACAGCTTCATGTAGTATTACAGCAAAGTACCAGGAGATGGATCACCCGGTTTGCGATTTTGCACATCACATGACCAAAGTGGCGCTGGCACATACCGGCATCTGGCTAAGTGATGGCGCAACCAACACCATGCCCATCGGTCCACACCGTGGTGATGACTTAACGAAAGAGCAGTTACAGGAAAATATGGATACAGTTCACCGTGCCTGGAAAAAAGGATACGATCACATCCGTCATTCATTGTGGAACGGGTTTTACCAGGGCTGGGATTTGAACCCTGCACAGTTCCCGATGCGCTATGCTGCTGTGTATGCTTTCTTTTTAGAAAGTTATGATGATGCAGTGGAGCGGTTAAAAACATTTGTAGAAAAAGCAGCGAGGGCAACACTGATTGGCGATGTGTTTGATGATGCGGCAACCGGACAAGGCTTATTGAATTATTTTTTACGGGCATTAAACAGTGGAGCAATTACTGAAGAAGAAGTTTTGGTAACCGGGCTAACATTAGATGAAATACGAGGACGCTCCTTCAAAAAGATTTTGGAAAACAGAAAAAAATAATAAATGGATGTATGGAAATTCATAAGAGATAAATTATCAGCTGCACAGCAGGTTATGTTATTGTATGTGCTGGATAGTGAAGGCAGTTCGCCGGGGCGGAATGGTTTTAAAATGGCA
This sequence comes from Chitinophagaceae bacterium, assembly GCA_031417255.1. Classification (GTDB taxonomy): domain Bacteria; phylum Bacteroidota; class Bacteroidia; order Chitinophagales; family Chitinophagaceae; genus Ferruginibacter. The sequence continues at coordinate 2,593 of JANOVD010000174.1, read as the reverse complement.
GTGGCTGCAGATGGGAGTATTTGCGGCACCATTGGCGGGGGTATTATGGAACATAAGCTGGTGGAGAAAGCCAGGACGATGTTGCAAAAAAATGAAATGGCAGTACAACTCATGCACCAGTATCATGACAAAGAACATACAACCGATCAATCGGGAATGATTTGCCTGGGTAAGCAGTTGAATGTATTTATTCCTTTAACAGCTGCCGACGAAAAAACCGTTGAAACAATCCTGCAGGAAGGACAATATACCATTCAGCTTTCTCCAAAAGGGTTAAGCATTCATGAATCAACACCGGCAGATAAAGACCATAGCCTGCAGTTCAAATCAAACGAAGACTGGATTTACAGCGAAAAAATAAACCAACGGCCGGTGATCCATATTATTGGCGGTGGCCATGTAAGTCTTGCCTTATCTGAGCTGATGTGCTTTCTTGGGTTTTACAGTAAAGTGTACGATGACCGGCCTGAATTGAATACTATACTGCAAAACTTTTTTGCAAATGAAAAAATTATCATTCCGGGGTATGAACAACTTGGGACATATATCAACGACTGTAAAAATGATTACGCTGTTATTATGACATTGGGATACCGAACAGATAAAATTGCACTGCTGCAATTATTGAATAAAGAATTTTATTACCTGGGTATGATGGGTAGCGAACATAAAATAAAAACATTAGTGAACGAATTAAAAGTGGAAGGCATTTCGGAAGGAGCATTAAAAAAAATATTTACACCCATTGGTGTAAACATCTACAGTAAAACAGCACCCGAAATTGCAGTGAGTATTGCCGCCGAAATTATACGTGAAAAAAACCGGGAGTTGCCTACGGGAAGAAATTATTAAAATATCCACCTGTTAAATTCTTTCCATCCAATGTTATACGGTTGTTAACTGCAAGGCTATAAAAAATTACTCCTTTTATGATATGACTTATGCCTAAAACAGTTAACTGGATTGGTTATTGCCACTAAACCAATACAATATTATTTTTACTGCAATATCAGCAAAAAGGCTTTTAACGTAACCTTATTAACTGTTGGCACAATATTGCTACTCTATATTACGAATCAAAAAAATTAAATAAAATGAAAAAACTTTTTACAATCGCCATCGCAATGAGCGCACTTTTTTTTGTAAGTGTTGCTGCCAATGCGCAAAACTCTTCATCCAGGAATATGGAAAGAAGGGATCAGAATGATCAGTACAATCGTGATAATGATGACGATCAGTACAACCACGGTAATGATCAGTACAATCAGCGTAATGACCAATACAACCGGCGTGACCAGGTCTTTAATGGCCGTCGCCCGGGAGTAACAGTAGTTTTCAGCACCAATGGAAACAGGGGAAACGACAGGTATAATGATTATCGCAGGTACAATGATTACCGCAGATATAATGAAGATAGAAAGCATGAAGCTTTCCACAGACATGAAGATTACCACAGGAATAATGATTATAACAATGGCTGCGAGGCACCACGCAGATATGGGTATTAAATAAGAATGAATAAAGGGTAAAGGGCCCAAACGGAAGTTTGGGTTCTTTCAATTTTTCCTCACAACTTCTTCAATAATTTTTGTGCCTTGTTATAGAGCCCGGCATCGGCAGGGATCCTTTTCAGCCAATCTTTGCAGGCCGGTTTATTTTTTTCTTTAAGATAACTGAGCGCCAGATAAAATGCAGCATCATATTTAAACAAAGATGTGCCATTATATAATTCGGTAAGTTGAATTCTTGATTTTTCTGTTTGGTTGTTTTGTAAAAGTGCAACTGCATAATAATATTGTACAAAAGTATTTTGACTGCTGTCTTTTAAAATGATTTCAAAAAAGGGAATAGCTTCTGCAAATTTTTTATTGTTGAAATTTTCAACAGCAAATTTAAGCAGGCTGTCGGCAGCAGCACCTCTCTCGGCAATACCAGGTATCTGAATAGCAGCATATTGTTTATACAGGTCTTCTTTTTCCCATGGTGACCATACCGTCAGCATCACCGCAAAAATAAGAACGGCTGCTGCAGCGGCAATCCACCTGTATCGTTTGAATGGAATAATTTTTATTTGTCCTGATTTATCAGAAAAATATTCATCACTAATCTCTTGTAAAGTATTACGTAAAGCCAGTTCATTTTCGCCAGGATGCAATTTCAGTTGTAAGGTAATATTTACATCCTTAGTTAATTCCACCTCCTGTTTCAGTTCAGCATCCTGTTCCATTTGTGCTTCAAATGCTTTCCGTTCCTCCGCATTCAACTCTCCATTAAGGTAGCGGCTTATCATATCGTGGTCAAATTCTTTCATTTTATGAGGCCTGTTTTGTTTTTATCAATCTTATTAATTCAGCCGTGCATTCCGATTTTTTTTTACGCAGGTAAGCATAACTCACACCCAGTTCAACCGCCACTTCTTCTTGTGGTTTACTGCTCAGGCATTTGTTGATGATCTCCCGGCAACGTTCGCCTAATTGCTGAAACATGGCCATAAAAAGAGAGGCCTTATCTTCCTGCAGCTGCAACTGCTCGGCAAGCGCAAAAACATCTTCACCCAAATCATATACATCTTCGGGGTCTTTTGTTACCCCCT
>JANOVD010000173.1:0-6117 GCA_031417255.1 Chitinophagaceae bacterium | reverse complement strand
CCATGAGATGAAACTCCATATTTTTTCCGAAGCTGTTTATGGCCGGTGAAAAGAATTTGTTTCCAAACTTCGCCGGGATTTTTTTTGATCATGATTGATTTGGTTTTAAGCAGTTACAACAGATAAGAGATATTACCCGTTTTTTTCATGATTACAAAGGCTGTAGTCAAATATAATATATTTTTTTACTAACTAGGTAGCATTTTTAAAAATATTTCTTCAGTAATAATTTTTATGTTGGGTATTTTTTTTGCTTTTTCCAGCTTACTGCCTGCATTTTCGCCTACCACCAGGTAATTTAATTTACTGCTCACAGCACCTGTTATTTTACCTCCATTTTTCTCTACAAGTTCCTCCGCATCGCTTCTTTTTAACTGCATAAGCGTACCAGTAAACAAAAATGTCTGACCCATTAGATTTCCTCCCGTTATTACATTTTTCTTTTCATTTTTAAGCTGAACACCAAGTTCTTCCAGTTGCTGCAGTAAATGCAGGTTATCGCTGTTATGAAAAAACTCATAAACAGTTTTGGCAACTTTAATACCTACATCCTCCAGTTCTTTTAACTGCTCTTCAGTAAAATCTGCAAATTGTAAAAGATGATCCACTCCATGAGCCAGTGTTTTAGCGGTTGTTTCGCCAACATAGCGTATGCCTAAGGCATATATAATTCTGTTGAGAGGCTGCTTTTTTGAATCTTCAATTGCCTGCTGTAGTTTGGTTATAGATCTTGGGCCAAAGCCATCAATTTTGCTAATCTCATCATAAGGCAATTTATATACTTCCGGTATTGAATTTAAAAATCCCAGCTCATAAAACTTGCGCACGTTGGCTTCGCCAAAACTGCGGATGTCCATCGCATCTTTGCTTACAAAATGAATGATACCTTCAACAATATGAGCAGGGCAGGTAAGGTTGATGCATCGCCATACAGCATCTTCTTCGGGCTTAAATAAAACATCTTCACAAACCGGGCAAACTGTTGGAAATACTATTTTCTTTTCATCACCTTTTCTCAGTTCTGCAAAAGATTTTACGATCTGCGGAATTACATCACCACTACGTTCAATCAGGATGGTATCGCCCAACATCAGGTCTTTTTCTTTTATGTAGTCCTCGTTATGTATGGATATGCTGCCAACAGTAACACCGCCAACCTGCACCGGTTCTATTTTTGCTACAGGAGTAATGGCCCCCGTTCTGCCCACCTGAAACTCAACAGCCAGTAATTTGCTGGTGCCCTGCCTGGCTTTAAACTTAAAAGCGATGGCCCAGCGGGGATGGTGCGATGTCATGCCTAGCCTGTCCTGCAGTTGTAAATCGTTTACTTTAATTACCATGCCATCAATTTCGTAACCCAGGTTATCCCGCTCTTTTTCAAATTCATGCACGTGTTTTATTACAGCATCAATCCCTTTAAAGACTTTCATTTCATTTTTAGGGCTTCTGAAACCCAGGCTCCACAGCATTTCCAGCATACCGGAGTGGGTAAAAGGTTGTTCGTTATTAGTTGTTCGTTGTTCGGCTTTTGCTTCGGATGTCTTCCGGCCAACGGCCAACGGTTCACGGTCAACTATGAAGCTGACATGATATAAAAATGCTTCCAGGTTTCGGCGGCTAACTTCTGCTGTGTCTTTAATTCGTAAAGAACCTGCTGCGGCATTGCGTGGGTTTGCCAACGGAGGAATTCCTTCTTCAATCAAGGCATCATTATAGGCTTTAAAATTTTTTTTATTCATCAGCACTTCGCCACGTATCTCTATTTGCTCAATACCATACTCACTGAATTTTGCAGAGAGCGGAACCGATTTGATCTGTTTCACATTCAATGTTATTTCATCTCCTGTTTCGCCATCGCCCCTGGTAACACCACGTGTAAGCAGGTCGTTTTCATAAATCAGTGAAATGCTGGCGCCATCAAATTTGGGTTCAACACAATATTCAATTACATCCAAACCTGAAAGCTCTTTGGCCTTCCGGTCAAAGTCGAGCAGGTCATCGGCATTGTACGAATTTTCCAAAGAAAGCATGGGAACCAGGTGTTGTGTTTTTGGAAAGCCTGCCTGTCCGGTAGGCAGGTCCTTAATTAAACCCATACCCACCCGTTGTGTTGGAGAATCGGGGGTTATGGCATCCGGGTTTTCTTTTTCGAATTTTTCCAGTAATTTATACAGGCTGTCATACTCAAAATCGCTGATGAGCGGATCGTTTTGTACATAATACCGGTATTCATGAAACCTGAGGATGTTACGAAGCAGTTCAACTTCTTTGTGCGTAATTTCCTGTTCCCCGCCCGACAATAATTTCTTTGTCAGTTCCTGAAGCTCTTTTGTTTGCTTTTCATTATACATAGCCCAAAGTTAAAAATTATGATAACCACTTTTATGTATTTTTGATAAAACATTTTTTATGCTTCGTAATAAAATTCTTTTTTGCCTGTTGCTCATTGTTTATTGCCAGTTGATGACTTCCTGCAAGTTTCGCCAAAAGGCCGATATGATCATTCATCATGCAAAAATTTATACTGTTGATGATAATTTTTCGGTTGCAGAGGCTATGGCTGTAAGAGACGGAAAAATTATTGCCATTGGTAAAAACGATGATATACTGAAGCTATACGAATCTGATTCAACTACAGATGCCGGAGGCAAATCTGTTTTTCCGGGATTTAATGATGCACATGCACATTTTGTTGGTTATGGCATGAGTTTACAAAGAGTGAACCTGGTTGATACAGAAAGCTGGGAAGCGGTACTTGCAACATGCAGCGAATTTGCCAAAAATTTACCTGTAGGCGCATGGTTAACCGGCAGAGGGTGGGACCAGAATGACTGGGCGGTTAAACAGTTTCCGGATAATGAAAAACTGAATCAACTGTTTCCCGACAGGCCGGTTTTGATAACAAGAATTGACGGACATGCTGCCATTGCCAACCAAAAAGCGTTAGACCTTGCAGGCATTAAACCCGGCTCTACATTAACCGGAGGCGATATTGAAGTAAAGGATGGAAAACTTACCGGTATATTGGTTGATAATGCTGTAGACCTGGTTTCTGCAAAAATACCTTCGGCAGATGCAGCACAAACCAAAGCTGCATTATTACTTGCACAGGAAAATTGTTTTGCTGTGGGCTTAACCTCTTTACATGATTGCGGGTTGGATTATGGAACTGTAGAAAAAATTGAAGCGCTGCAAAAAAGCGGAGACCTGAGAATGCGGATGAATATCATGTTAAGTGATGCAAAAGAAAATTATGATTATGCTTTTAAAAGAGGAAAAATAAAAACAGATTATTTAAATGTAAGTTCATTTAAAGTGTATGCCGATGGGGCACTGGGTTCAAGAGGAGCAAGTTTGCTGCAACCATATAGTGATAAGCCTGGCTGGTTGGGTTTTTTATTGAGTGCGCCGGAGCATTTTGATTCGGTTGCCAATATTATATATGCAAAAGGCTGGCAGATGTGTACCCATGCCATTGGCGACAGCGGTAACAGAACAATATTAAAAACCTATGCCCAATATTTAAAAGGTAAAAATGATCTGCGCTGGCGTATTGAACATGCACAGGTTATAAATGAAAATGATTTTCATTTTTTTGGCGATTATAATATCATTCCTTCGGTACAACCCACACATGGCACCAGCGATATGTATTGGGCCGGCGACAGGCTTGGTGGTGCAAGGGTAAAAGGGGCTTACGCATACCAACAACTGCTAAATGAAAATAACTGGATACCGCTGGGTACCGATTTCCCGGTGGAGGATATCAGCACTTTTAAAACATTTTTTGCTTCGGTTGTAAGGCAGGATGCCAAGGGCTTTCCGGAGGGTGGATATCAAATGGAGAATGCATTAACGAGGCAAGAAACCATCAGGGGCATGACCATCTGGGCAGCCAAAGCATCTTTTGAAGAAAAACAAAAAGGGAGTTTGGAGAAAGGAAAGTTTGCTGATTTTATTATCCTTGATACTGATTTGATGCAATGCCCAACTGCTGATATTTTAAAAACAAAAGTGCTGGCAACTTATAGTGGCGGAAAAAAGGTTTATGGGAAATAAGGAACAAGGCATAAGAAAAAAGGAACAAGGATTAAATCAAACATTAACTATCCCGTTTTTAATTGCATACATCACCAGACCCACACGGGTTTTAAGGTGCAGTTTTTCAAAAAGAGCATTCCGGTAACCATCAATGGTGCGTGGGCTCAGAAACATTTTATCGGCTATTTCTTTGTAAGTAAGTTCGCTGCAGGCGAGTTTTAAAAATTCAGTTTCCCGGTCGTTAAGCGGCACCAGGTTTTTAAGGTCATCGCCATCACTATCCATTTTGTTAATGGCATGCATCAGTTTGCCGCTTACCAGGTCGTGTCTTAGACTACAACATCAACAATATCAAATAATGATGCTATATCTAAGACACAGGTAGAAGATTATATAAATTTTTTCCTTAAAAGCTCGAAGATAGATTTCAAATGTATTTACAACGGTTGTCAAAACAAGGCGACCATAATGTCTTTTTATCTTCAAAAGAAAGGGATAAAACATTATAAAATTTGGAATTTTAATCCCTTTAAAATTTCAATTTTCAAAGCCACCATTGTAGAAAAAATAGTTAAAGACATGAACAGCCTTATACAAGAGAAAAAAGAACTGATATACTTGATCAGGTATTGGAAAAAATGGATCGTTTTATGAACCAAAACAATTCGGGAATTTCTCCCCGGCTTATTACAGCACACAGGCTATCCATTTTTTTGAAAATGACGGCAAACAATGAGCGGCTCCTTATAAAATGAGCCGTTTTTTATATAAAAACTGTAGCTATAAAATAATTTAGTCAAAATTATTACTGAAAATCAACTGGTTACAAAAGTTCGATAAAAAATACTTGCCTTTTTCTTTGGCAGATAGGGTTGTTTACAATTACCTTCGCCGTCCAAATTTAAAACCACAGGGATGGCTGTGGTTCCTGAAATAATGAGCGGAGTCGAATTACGCTCAGGATTTCAAAGGACAAGAACTTTTAAAAAAACAAAATAATGAGCAAATTACATTTTACTACAAAACATGCGAACGAGGCTACCGTTACACACAACTGGTACGTTGTGGATGGTACTAATCAAACCGTTGGTCGTATGTGTGCCCGTATTGCGGCAGTTCTTCGTGGTAAGAACAAAGCATACTATACGCCTCACGTTGATTGCGGCGACTTTATCATTGTTACCAATTGCGAAAAGGTAAAACTTACCGGCAATAAAATGGAGGATAAAGTGTACGATACTTACAGTGGTTACCCCGGTGGCCGTAAGGAAGAGCCTGCAAAAAACCTGTTAAAGCGCAGGCCCGAAGTGCTGATTGAAAGAGCTATTAAAGGAATGCTGCCTAAAAACCGTTTGGGCCGCCAGATGTACAAAAAATTATTTGTGTACCAGGGTGCAGAGCATCCACACGGAGCACAACAACCGAAAGAATTAAAATTCTAAAAAAAGCTACAAGCTATCAGCTACAAGCCGCAAGTAAAATACTGCCCCTTGAAGCTTGAGGCTTGAGTCTAAAAAAACAAATAAATGGAAAAGCAAAAAAACGCAGTCGGCCGCAGAAAAGAAGCTGTAACCCGTATTTTCCTTTCTAAAGGAGACGGAAAGATCACAGTTAACGGCAAAGACTATAAAGTGTATTTCCCGTTGGTTTATTTACAAAACCAGGTAGAAGCACCTTTAAAAACTGTTGAATCTTCCGATAAATTCGACGTGGTGGTTAATGCCACAGGCGGCGGAGTTAAAGGACAGGCCGAAGCAACCAAGCTGGGTATTGCCCGTGCCTTGCTTGAAGTAAGCGCTGATTACCGCCCGGCTTTAAAAGCTGCAGGTTTATTAAAGCGTGACCCACGTTCGGTTGAGCGTAAGAAACCCGGACGTAAGAAAGCAAGAAGAAGCTTCCAGTTCTCTAAACGTTAAGAAAAAGCTGCAAGCTATCAGCTACAAGCTGCAAGTATCAATACTTGTCCCTTGCAGCTCAGTGCTTGAAGCTGGTAACAATAATTATAACTACTTTAATAATAAACAATGGAAAATAACACTTCCTTACAACAGCAACTTTTAGAAGCAGGCGTACACT
>JANOVD010000172.1:0-8165 GCA_031417255.1 Chitinophagaceae bacterium | reverse complement strand
CCGGCCTACATCTCCGCTAAAAGTCAGTCGTGTGATTTTTCCGTCTTCCTTAATTTTTACATGTACTGCCGCACTGCCAATAATATGGCCGGCATCGGTGTATTGTACATCAATATTTTCATCAATGGTAAACCAATCATCGTAAGGCACTGCCACAAAATGATCTGCAGCAGCCAGTGCATCGGCCGTATCGTACAAAGGTTTCAGGTAAGGTAATCCCTGCTGTGCCCTTCTTTTGTTTTCATATTTAACTTCGTTTTCCTGTATGCCTGCTGAGTCTTCCAGCATTACAGATGCCAGTTCTTTTGTTGCCGGTGTACAAAATATTTTACCATTAAAACCATCCTTTACCAGTTTTGGTATTAATCCGCAATGATCAATATGTGCATGAGATAAGATAAGATGTGTTACTTTAACCGGATCAAAACCAAAGCTGCGGTTCATGGCATCGGTCTCTTTACCCATGCCCTGGAACATGCCACAGTCAAGTAAATATTTTTTGCCGTTTTTTAAAGTAAGTAAATGTTTGCTACCGGTTACTGTACGGGCTGCGCCGTGGAATGCTATTTTCATACCCCCTGCCCCCTGAAGGGGGAATCCAAATTCAATGCTCTCTGCTGCATAGCTCAGAAAATAATTGAACATGGTTTAAAATCGTATAAAATGATTTCTATGCAAATCAAAAACTAATTGTAAAATAATTCTCTTGCCCTCAGTTCCCCCTTCAGGGGGTTAGGGGGTTGCCAACCACGCCATCATCCCCATGCCAATCTCAATCGCCCCTTCATCAATATTGAATGCAGGCGTATGCACACCACTGCTGATACCTTTTGCTTTATTACCGGCACCCAACCTAAAAAAACAGGCAGGTATCTGATGTGAGTAATACGCAAAATCTTCTGCCCCCATTCTTAATTCAGTTTCTTCCACATTTTCGGCACCAAGATATTCTTCACCCAATTTTCTGGCAGCATTGCCAAGGGTTTCATCATTTAAAACAAAAGGATAACCAATATCAATATGTATGGTTGCTTCGGCTCCCATGGCTTGTACCAGTTCCAGCGTTTGTTTTTTTATCAGTTCATGTGCCGCAAAACGCCACGCTTCATTCATGGCCCTGAAAGTGCCCATCAGCTTTACTTCGCTTGGAATAACGTTGGTGGTATTACCGCCCTGGAAAGAAGTGATGGATAAAACCGAAGGGTTGAACGGGTTGTTATTCCTGCTTACAATTTGCTGCAGGCTTATAATCAAATGCGATGCAATTAAAATGGTATCGGCAGTATATTGCGGAGCAGCCGCATGGCCGCCCTTGCTTTTTATGCTGATATAAATCTCATCGGCGCTGGCCATCACCATACCGTTCCTGAAACTTAATTTTCCAATTTCCAAACCGGGGTGAACATGCAGGGCAAATATTTTTTCGGGTTTTGGGTTTTCCAGCACACCTTCTGCAATCAGCAAACTTGCACCGCCGGGATTTTTTTCTTCACCGGGCTGAAAAATTAATTTCACCGTTCCTTCCCACTCCTCTTTCAGTTCATTTAAAATTTTTGCAGCCCCCAGCAAACAGGTTGTGTGTACATCATGTCCGCAGGCATGCATTACCCCCAAATTTTTCGATCTGTATGGCACATCATTTTCTTCAATAATGGGCAGGGCATCCATATCGGCACGCAGTGCAACAATTTTTTTATCCGGATTTTTACCTTTTATCAAACCCACAACACCTGTTGTTGCCTTCACTTCAAAAGGAATTCCAAATTCGGTTAATTTTTTTTGAATGAATGCCGAGGTCTCAAATTCCTGGTAACTCAACTCAGGATTGGCATGTAGCTGGTGCCTTATATCAATAAACTCTGCTGCATATTTTTTTGCCAGTTGCTGTATGCTTTGTTTAATCATGATTTAAAAATAATAGTAAAGTACCGAAATAAAAAAGAGTTCCTGATCAGAAACTCCTTATTAATAAAGTGACAGTTATAATTCTTCTTTTATTTTATCAGGCTTTAATTCTATTGTATCGGGCACAATGTAAATACCCCCGGTAACCACTCCGCCTCTTATTATCAGGTTTTTACATTTTTCAGCAGCTTCTTTATCTTCAAAATCACCAAATTTCATTTTAATAAACGGCGATTGATAGGTCATGATCACTTTTTCTTCGGGGAAATTTTGCAAAAGATAAGCCCTTACTTTCATAGCATATTCCCTGTTATTGGTTTTTAAAACAAACAGCCGGTATCCTTTTACAAACCTGGCCGACATTTTAGCAATATCAACCTGGGCTTTTGCCAGAATATCCAAACGGGGGTCTTTATTAACAGTAACTTTTGTTACAACAGTTGAATCCGCAATTCCGTTTTGTGCAAAAAGCACCGGCGAAGCAAATATAATAAGCGATAAACAAAATATTTTTTTCATAACTGCACAAATTTACAAAAACCGATTGATACATTTCCCTAATACCCGTAAAATTACGTATTACTTCAAACTAAATTTCGCAGTTGGCCCAATTTACAATTAATCATTTGTTATATTTAACGCCCGATCAATACACCAAAACCAAATTGCATGCTAAAAATTAAATTGCTGTTTTTACAGCTTACGCTTTTATCAGGCCTAACACAGGTGCTGAAAGCACAGGAAACTTACCCGTTAAATGATGTAGCCAATCCGAAAAAAGATTGCTATGCTTTTACCAATGCCGGCATCGTAAAAGATGCCCAAACCACGTTGCAAAATGCTACATTGGTTATCCGCCAGGGAAAAATTGAAGCCGTTGGAAATAATATAGCCATACCAAAAGATGCGGTGGTTATTGATTGCAGCGGAAAATATATTTACCCGTCATTCATTGATATCTACAGCGATTATGGAATTCAGAGTATAGCAGTTCAGCAAACAGCAGGTGGTGCCGCTGCTTTTTTCCGCACACAACAACTCACCTCAAACACCAAGGGTGCGTATGGCTGGAACCAGGCTATTAAAAGTGAAACAGAAGCGTATAAAATTTTCAGCGCCGATGATACCAAAGCAAAAGCATTGCGGGATATTGGTTTTGGTTCGGTACTTACACATCAGAAAGATGGTATTGCCAGGGGTACCGGCGCATTTGTAACATTGGCAAATCAGCCGGATAATTTTGTTTTGATAAAAGATAAAGCTTCGGCACATTATTCTTTCAGCAAGGGAACATCGGGACAGAGTTACCCAAGCTCCATGATGGGTATGATTGCTTTAATGCGCCAAACTTATTTAGATGCACAATGGTATAAAAGTAATCCTGCTGCTGAAGGTGTAAACTTATCTTTAAAAAGCTGGAACGATAATCAAACATTACCACAGATTTTTGACGCAAATGACAAATGGAACGATCTGAGAGCTGATAAAATTGGCGATGAGTTTGGTATACAATATATCATCAAGGGCGGTGGCAACGAATACCAGCGCATAAAAGAAATGGCCGAAACAAAAGCATCATTTATTTTATCGCTCAATTATCCTGCGGCCATGGATGTGGATGATCCAAACGATCTGCGTTTTGTTGGCCTTGATGATCTGAAACATTGGGAACTGGCGCCCGGCAATGCAGCCGCATTTGAAAAAGCCGGGATCAATTTTTGTTTAACTACCGCTGATTTAACAAACGTTACAGAGTTTATGGCTAATCTGCGTAAAGCAATAGAATACGGATTAACAGAAACCAAAGCGCTGGAAGCACTTACAAAAATACCTGCAAGCTTATTGGGAGTGTATGATAAAGTTGGCAGTATTGATGCTGGTAAGCTTGCCAATTTTTTAATTACCTCGGGGCCGGTGTTTGCAGAAAAAACCGTGTTGCTACAAAACTGGACACAGGGAATAAAAAATGCTGTTAAGGATGAAAACTGGTACGATGTAAAAGGGACTTATAATTTTATGGCCAGTACCATTGCAGGTGCAAAGGCTTTTTCGCTCGACCTGAAAGATGCCGGTGTGGCCCAGTTCATCAGTAAAGATACCATTACCGGTAAATACAGTTATGATGGAAAACTTGTGAAACTGAGTTATACCGAAGGTCGTGGGCCAAATGCAAAAGAAACCATCATGAGTGGTGTTGCTACCGGCAATACCTGGAACGGAAGAGGTACAGATGCACAGGGAAATCCTTTTAACTGGTCGGCAACTTTTGATAAAAAAGCCGAAATAAAAGCCGATACTATAAAGCCTAAACAACCATTGGTTTTAGGGAAAGTAACTTATCCGTTTTTAAGTTATGGTTGGGAAGAATTACCAAAGCAGGAAAATATTTTAATTAAAAATGCAACCGTATGGACCAGTGAGAACGATGGCAAACTGGAGAACACTGATGTATTGGTGAAGGGAGGAAAAATTATTGCTGTTGGAAAAAATCTTAGTGACCCCACTGCAAGAATTATTGATGGCACAGGCAAACATATAACAGCCGGTATAATAGATGAACATTCGCACATTGCATCATCATCAACCAACGAAGGCGGACAAAGTGTTACTTCCGAAGTTCGTATCGGCGATAATATTAATCCCGATGATATAAATATTTACCGCCAGTTAAGTGGCGGTGTAACATCCTCACATATCCTGCATGTCTCTGCCAATACCATTGGCGGACAAACACAATTATTAAAACTCCGCTGGGGCGCCAACGACCAGGATATGAAGTTTGCCGGTGCCGATCCGTTTATAAAATTTGCGCTGGGCGAAAATGTAAAAAGAAGTCCGGCCACACAAGGTAATACAAGGTTCCCCGATACCAGGATGGGCGTTGACCAGGTGTTGATGGATGCTTTTCAACGGGCATCAGATTATCAGATGAGCTGGAAAGCAGCCGAAGAAAATAACAAGAAAAAGGGCGCAGTGCCAATTGTTGTTCGAAGAGATTTAGAACTGGATGCATTGGTGGAGATCATGAATAAGAAAAGATTTATAACCTGTCACTCCTATGTACAAAGCGAAATTAATGCAACGATGAAAGTGGCAGATAAATTTGGTTTTATTGTAAACACCTTCACACATATTTTAGAAGGTTATAAAGTTGCTGATAAAATGAAAGTGCATGGAGCTGCTGTTTCAACCTTCAGCGACTGGTGGAATTATAAAATGGAAGTGGTGGATGCTATTCCTTACAATGCATACATCATGCAAAAAGTTGGTTTGAATGTAGCCATCAATTCGGATGACCCGGAAATGGCCCGGCGCCTGAACCAGGAAGCAGCCAAGAGCGTGAAGTATGGCGGAATGAGCGAACTGGATGCCTGGAAAATGGTAACCATCAACCCGGCAAAAATGCTACATGTAGATAATAAGACCGGAAGTATAAAAGTGGGTAAAGATGCCGACCTGGTAATCTGGAGCGATAACCCCCTTTCTATATATGCAAAAGCCGAAAAAACAATTGTTGACGGAATCATTTATTTCGACAGGGATAAAGATGCGGCCATGCGTAAACTTAACCAAACCGAAAAAGCAAGGATAGTTCAAAAATTAGCCGCAGTAAAAAGAACCGCCGCCGGTGGTGCTGCAGCAGGTATGCAAAGGGCAAGGCCGAGGTTTGAGGTCATTAATTCCTGCGGCGATCATAATCACGATCATGGGTTATTAACTGTTGAAGCTGATGAACTGGAAAACAATAATTAATCTGAAAAAAATAAAAAGCTGTCAGCCTGAGCCTGTCGAAGGCGGGTTCTATCGACAAACCGGTTTCGACAAGCTCAACCTGACAGTCTTTAAACAAAAAAATAATTAACATGAAAAAAATATTTTTTTATACCCTCTGCATTTTTGTAGTTACAAATGTATCAGCACAGGAGACCATGTTGCCAGCAGCAGCTCAAAAAGAAACCATTGCTTTAACCAATGCCACCATACATGTTGGCAACGGGCAGGTAATAAATAACGGAACTGTTGTTTTAAAAGATGGAAAAATTACAGCAGCAGGCGCCAATGCATCTACTGCAGGAGCAAGGGTTATTGATTGCAGTGGCAAACACATTTATCCCAGTTTGATACTGGCCACTTCGCAATTGGGGTTGGTTGAAGTAAACAGTGTTAGGGCAACTATTGATGCTTCGGAGATTGGTGAAATGAATCCAAGCATACATTCTCTTGTTGCTTATAATACCGATTCAAAAGTGATCAATACTTTACGCACCAATGGAATTTTGCTGGCCAATATCATTCCTGATGGCGGTATCATTTCGGGTTCATCTTCTGTAGTACAATTAGATGCATGGAACTGGGAAGATGCAGCGTATAAAACAGATGTGGCCATTCATTTCCGCATGCCATCCTTATTGAACCGTACCAGGGGAAGAGGAGGGTTTGGCGGAGCTGCAGCACAAACACCGGCTGCCGACCCTGTAAAAAGAGGTTTGGAGCAGATTGAAAATGTAAAAATATTTTTCAGGGAAGCAAAAGCTTACCTGGCAGAAACCAAACATGAAAATACCAACCTGAAATTTGAAGCTGTTAGAAATTTATTTGATAAAAAACAAAAGCTTTTTATCCATTGCAATATTGTAAAAGAAATGTTGATAGCGATTGATTTTGTAAAAGAATTTGGGTTTGATGTGGTGCTTGTTGGTGCAATTGACAGTTGGCAGATAGCCGACATGCTGAAACAAAATAATATTGCTGTTATCTTAAACCAGTTGCATAATTTACCAACCATGGTTGATGATGATGTTGACCAGCCTTTTAAAACACCGGCCATGCTGCAAAGAGCAGGTGTGCTGTTTACTTTTACCGATGATGATGCCAACAGCCGTTACCGCAACCTGGCTTTTAATGCAGGTACAGCATCTGCTTATGGCCTCAGCAAAGAAGAAGCCCTTAGCGCCATTACTTTAAATGCCGCAACCATTCTGGGTATTGCCGATAAAACCGGAACCATTGAAACCGGTAAAGACGCCAACATTGTAGTAAGCGAAGGCGATATTTTAGATATGCGTACCAATATTATTACCCATGCTTTTATACAGGGCCGCCAGATTGATCTGAACAATAAACAAAAACAACTGGCAGAGAAGTATGAGACGAAGTATGGGATAAAATAAATTTCTTTATAAGTTTTAAAAGGCAGGGTTAATGAAAATTGATCCTGCTTTTTTATTCTATCACCACAATTATTACAATAAAAAACCCTCCTCATTTATCTTATCTTTGTTCATTAACGATTTACCTATGCAACGAATCGCAGAATCAGAACTAATCATCAACAGCCGTGGTGCTATTTATCATTTAGATGTACGGCCCGAACAACTGGCTGACACTATTATTGTAGTGGGCGATCCTGAACGGGTTAAAAAAGTAAGTACTCATTTCGATAAAATTGAACACCAATTACAGCACCGTGAATTTATAACCCACACGGGTTATATCGGCAATAAACATTTGTCTGTTATTTCTACCGGCATTGGACCCGATAATATTGATATTGTATTTAACGAACTGGATGCGCTTGCCAATATTGATTTTGAAACAAGGCTGATAAAAGAAGATCTTACCAAATTAAATATCATCCGCTTTGGCACATCGGGTTCTTTACAGGCCGATATTCCGGTTGATAGTTTTGTTGCATCTACACATGGTTTGGGATTGGACAATCTTCTTAATTTTTACAGTTACGAAAAAACAGCTGATGATAAAGAAATGGCAGACGCTTTTATTGCTCAAACAAATTTAGATACTTCCATCACCAATCCTTATGCATTCAGCGGCAGCGACATACTGTTGCAAAAATTCGGCGAAGGTTTTCATAAAGGTATTACGGTAACCTGTCCGGGTTTTTTTGGCCCGCAGGGAAGGGTATTGCGTTTGGGATTAAGCAGTCCGGGGCTTGTTGACAAGCTCACCCATTTCAACTTTAATAATCACCGAATCACTAACTTTGAAATGGAGACATCGGCTATTTATGGTTTGGGTAAACTGATGGGGCACGAATGCCTGAGCATTAATGTCATCATTGCAAACCGTGTGGTAAAAGAGTTTTCGAAAGACAGCAATGCGGCTGTAGAAAAATTAATTGTAAAATCTCTGGAGGCTTTAACGGCTTCCTAGTTTTTTGCGGGGTGTGACCGCAAAAAGGTGTGTGACCGGAAAAAAAAGCTAAAAAAAAAAAAAAAAAATTGGGAACAAAAAAGAAA
>JANOVD010000171.1:0-1782 GCA_031417255.1 Chitinophagaceae bacterium | reverse complement strand
CAACTGCATAAGTATATAAAGTATCAAAATAATCAGATGCATAAAATTCGTTGGCCCATTTAAAGCCGAGCCAGCTTATGTCGTCTTTAATACTGTCAACATATTGTGTTTCTTCTGTTACCGGGTTAGTGTCATCAAAGCGAAGGTTGGTTTTGCCGCCATATTTTAAACCCAAACCAAAATTCAGGCAAATGGCTTTTGCATGGCCAATGTGTAAATAACCATTGGGCTCGGGCGGAAAACGGGTAAGTATAGATTTGTATTTGCCGTTCTTCAGATCTTCTATAATTTCCTCAATAAAGTTGAGGCTTTGCACAGCATCCCGTGGATTTTCTTCGCTCATTTTTTTTGTTTTGAAGGGCAAATTTACGATAAGATGTTCAATTTTTGGGTGAGCCACCCGCTTGGGGTGACTCACCCAAAAATTGCCTATGCCTTTTTCAATTCCTTCAGCATGGCCATTATCTTATCCAATTTCTCAGTTTCAATTTTATTTAATTGTATCTGTAATGCTTCTATCTCCTTTTTTGCTTCAACATTGCAACGATAATCTTCCTGAGCCTGCACCCTGTCTCTTTGGCTTTGCCTGTTTTGTGCCATCATGATGATGGGGGCTGCATAAGCTGCCTGCGTTGAAAAAATAAGATTCAATAAAATAAATGGATACACATCCCAGTGCCGGATAAAACCGATCACATTCAAACTCATCCAGATTATTACAAAGATGGTTTGCCCGATAATAAATGCCCAGGAGCCCATGCCGCTAGCAACTGAATCGGCAATTCTTTGGCCGTAAGTTAATGTTTCCCGGTGCTTATCAAGCCATGTTTGTGATGCCATTGTTAAAGAGATTTATAGTGAATAAAAAAGCCTTTTTATTATCTGCAGTAAATGTAAATAACAAAAAGGCCGTTATAATAAAATAAAAACAGTTTATGCCCTGCCCATATTTTTGAGATGCGCCGTATGCGAAACTATGGCGTGCCGCATTTTTCTGAATTCAATATATTTTACGCCGTACTCCTGGCAGGTTTGTTTAATTATTTTACTGATGGCAGGGTAATGAATATGAGAAATTTTAGGGAAGAGGTGATGTTCGATCTGAAAATTTAAACCACCTACCAACCAGGAGATCAGTTTATTTTTTGTGGCAAAATTGGCTGTGGTTTCAACCTGGTGAATGGCCCATTCGTTTTCTATAGTGTTGATATCAGCATCGGGTACCGGGAAAGTTGTTTCCTCTACCGTGTGTGCCAATTGAAATACAATACTTAAAACAAAACCTGCAAACATGGCGATGATTAAAAACCCAACCAGCCATTGTACAAAACCCAACAGCATGATGGGTAATACAATCATCATAAAGGCATAGCCTGCTTTGGCAATCCAAAAAGCAAAATGCTCAAAAGCACTCATTTTTTTGATGGATACAGACCCCACTTTTTTCTTGAAATATTTTGTATAATCGGTTAAAAAAACCCAAACTATTAATAGCAAGGTATATAAAAACCAAACATAAATATGCTGAAAACGGTGAATGAAATATTTTTTTTGTGAACTGCACATTCTCAACAAAGGCTTTATTTCTATATCATCATCAACACCGTCAATATTGGTATAGGTATGATGAATGATATTGTGTTTGTTGTTCCACATAATCCCGCTTGCACCCAATGCATTTACGGAGAATGCCGCAATTTTATTCCATAATTTGCTATTGCTAAAACTGCCGTGGCCGCCATCATGCATTACATTAAAACCAATGGCAGCAGTTAAGCCACC
>JANOVD010000170.1:0-2154 GCA_031417255.1 Chitinophagaceae bacterium | reverse complement strand
GCCATTACATTTCTTCCCAAACAGGGAGCTTCTACCCGGTTGCCAATAGGATCGCAAATAATGCCTAATGAATTTTGTAAAGCAAGTGATGAAGCTGCAATGGATTGTTGCAATGTTCCGCCTTTCATTTCTACAATAGCTGCTGCTGCCATGCCACCACCCGATCCGGTTTCGGCCATACAACCACCAACCTCTGCAGCAAAAGTTGCATGTGCTGCAATGAACACACCTATCAAGCCGGCCGACAGCATCGCCTTCACCAGATCATCTTCGTGCAATTGCATGGAATGTGCTGTGCCAAACAAGGCGCCAGGTAATGCGCCGCAGCTTCCGGCAGTTGGTGCGGCAACAATAACACCCATCGAACTTTTTACTTCCATCATGGCGCTTACATACATGATGATGCGGTTGTTGGTTTCGCCACCAATTAATTTATTTGCTTCCAGTTTTTCTTTAAACTGTAAAGACTGGCTTCCTAAAATACGATCTTCATAATGCGTGCCTTTTAAACCCAACTCAATGGCATTACCCATGATGTGAATAATACTCCGCATTTTTTCAAATACTTCTGGTGCAGTAATATTTCCTCTTGCCATTTCGTAATCAACCGCCAGTTGCCACAGAGCTTTGTTTTTACCGGCATTGTATTCCATCATTTCATTGCAGGTAATAAACGGCACCTGTAAATTTTTACGGGCCATTACCGGTAAAACGGGTTGCAGTTGTTTGATGAACGAAACACTTTCCATCGCCTGAAGCTCTTTACAAATGCCTTCGTCTAAAAAAGCCTGCGACTTAATTTCTATAAAAGATATTTCGCCTTTATGAAATTCTATATCATCAAATTGAACAGATGCTTTTAAAAATGCAATGATGTTTTCAGGTTCTTTGCAATAAATTAATGTTTCAAAATAATCTCCTGCCATAGAAACTTTCACATCATCAATAGCGATCACTTCAATCATGCCGCCGCCGGTGGAAATAGCGGTTAATTTTCTTGTTTCTTTATTATTGTGTAAAGTTATTTTATACAGATTTGGATGGCCGTTGCCAATATCAACAATATCAATTTTTACATTTATTCCTGCAGTTACAATGTGTTTATCAGATTGTGGTAAGCGTTCATCATGGGCTTCCCATCCTAAAAAACCGCCAAACAATCCCATATCCGATCCCTGGCTTTTGTGTGTGGTTGCCAATGAACCGTTGGGATCAAACTCAATTAAAATGTCCTTAATTTTTTCATCCATCAAATCCCTGCACAGGCGGGCAATGCGTAAAGATGCAGCACAATGCGAACTGGATGGGCCACGCATTACCGGGCCAATGACATCATTAAATATGCTGGGATATGTGCTCATAATGATTGAGTTAAAAAAGTGTATTGTAAGTTACAAATTATTTTTCCAAAACAGTTCCATGCTGCGTCGCATGTGCAAGGTTGTGTTTTTTCCCTGGCTTATGCCATGATCCCTCATTGGGTAAGATAACATAGTAAACAACTTGTTGTTTTTGATTAACTCATTTACCAGCATTTCAAAATTCTGGTAATGCACATTGTCATCACCGGTGCCATGAATGATCATGAGGTTGCCCTCTAATTTACCTGCATGTGTTAAAGGCGAACCATCGCGGTATCCGGCAACATTATCGTTTGGTAAACCCATATAGCGTTCCTGGTAAATATTATCATACAAGGTTTGTAAGGAAACAAAGGAAACAGCAATACTGGTTTTATAAACATCGGCATGGCGGAACATACAATGCAAACTCATTTGTCCGCCACCGCTCCAGCCCCAGATGCCTATTCGTTTTTCATCAACAAAAGAATAAGTTGCAATAATTTTTTTTGCAGCTTTTGCCTGGTCATCGGCAGCCAGTAAACCTATCTGGCGGTAAATACTTTTTCTAAAATCGCGGCCACGGGGCACACGGGTGCCACGGTTATCAATGCTCACAACAATATAATCCAATTGATTACTGAGGTATTGGTGCCAGAAGTTATCACCGGTGCCCCAATTATCCTGCACGGTAGAACCAGCAGGCTCTCCATACACATGAACCAACAGCGGGTATTTTTTTTGTGGATCAAAATTAATGGGCTTTATCATCCACGCATCAAGCACTACATCCCCAATATCTACTTTAAAAAAT
>JANOVD010000169.1:0-7114 GCA_031417255.1 Chitinophagaceae bacterium | reverse complement strand
ACCAAACCTTTTGTATCGTAGTACTTGCAATTTTTTGGCCTTGTTTTTCCAAAATACAATTCGCCATAAATATCATCTTCAATTAAAGGAATATTATGCCGGGTAATTATTTCAACCAATTTCTTTTTATTTTCATCGGGCATACAACTTCCCAACGGGTTATTAAAGTTGGGTATAAATACACAGGCTTTAACATCAAATTTTTTGATGGCTTTTTGCAGGTCATCCAAATCCACTCCGGTAACAGGGTCAGTAGATATTTCAACAACTTTTAAACCCAGGCTTTCAATGGCCTGGTAAATTCCAAAATAAGTGGGGCTTTCTACTGCAATCGTGTCGCCATGTTTTGTTACTGCTTTCAAACATAAGCTGATGGCTTCCAAACAACCCGAAGTAACAATGATATCATCTGCTTTTATATTGGCTCCCCAATTGAAAGCCAGTTTTGCAATTTGTTTACGCAGCTCTACATTACCCTGTGTATGTTCATAATCCATGCAATGGTCTTTGGTGTTGCGTAAGGCATATACCACCGATTTATTTAGTTTGGCTGCAGGTAATAAAGAGGCATCGGGAACCGCCAAAGCAAAATTGGTTACACCTGTTGCGGCAATATCAGTATAAATAGAAGCAATCATTTCCTTCACACTTACTTCATGCGATATTTCATCGGGCTTACCCTGGTTTGGAAGCTCCGGAAAACGATGATGATTGAACCGAACATAATAACCCGACTTTGGCCTCGACTCAATAAGGCCCCTGCCTTCCAGATGGTAATAAGCCTGAAAAGCAGTGCCCATGCTGATTCCGTACTCATCACTTAATAACCGCACAGAAGGAAGTTTATCGCCAATACGCAACACTTCTTCTGCGATCATTTTTTCTAAACCATCTGCTACCTGTATGTAGAGATGATCATCCGAATTGAATGTTTTCTTCATAGCTGAAAAATCTGATATAGTCAAAAATACTAAATCTGAATCTGTTTTTTACAAAAAAAATGTACAAATTTTGTTTTTTCAAATTAAAAAGATGGATTCAATCAGTATTCTGGATTATCAGCCGCATCACCAGGAATGGTTCGAACAATTTAACCGGGATTGGATAGAACATTATTTTGAAATGGAACCGGTTGATGAATTTGTGCTTACCAATCCTGAAGAAGCATTGCTGAAACCCGGTGGGGCAATTTTAATGGCAGCCTGTGATGGTATGCTGGCAGGCACTGTAGCCTTGCGAAAAGTAAATGATACAACATATGAATTTACCAAGATGGCTGTAGATAAAAATTTTCGGCGCAGGGGCATTGCAGAAGCATTAAGTTATGCCAGTTTTAAAAAAGCAAAAGAACTGGGTGCCCAAAAAGTGATCCTGTATTCAAACAGTATTTTAACACCAGCCATCCGTTTGTATGAAAAACTTGGATTTAAACATGTGCCCATCGGTACAGGAGAATATAAAAGATCGGATGTAAAAATGGAAATACCGGTTTCAGAAACCATACCTGTTCATATTTAAAATAAAAAAACATGGAGCTAATTGCAGACATTGCCGTTCGTAAAACCAATCATTCCAGGATTCATGAAGTTGATTTCGATCAGCTTGAGTTTGGTAAATATGTTTCTGATCACATGCTGGTATGTGATTATGCTGATGGAGTATGGAAGACTCCACAGATCGTTCCTTATGCAAATCTGGCGTTAAGCCCATCTACATTGGCGTTGCATTACGGGCAAACTGTTTTTGAAGGTATGAAAGCTTTTAGAATGTCCGCAGGATCCGGTGGAGATGACAGCCGCATTAACATTTTCAGGATGGACAAGCATTATGACCGGTTTGTAAAATCACTAGATAGAATGTGCATGGCTGTTCCACCCAAAGAAATATTTGTAGACGGTTTATCGCAATTGGTTGCGTTGGATAAAGCATGGGTACCAACAAAACCGGGTAATGCATTATACCTGCGCCCTTTTATTTATGCAAGCGAAGCAAAGTTTGGTGTAAAAGTATCGGATGAATACAGGTTTGTAATATTTACAGGCCCGGTTCCTACGCTTTATGCTAATCCTATAAAAGTAAAAGTAGAAACACAATATATAAGAGCAGCAAGAGGAGGAACAGGTTTTGCAAAATGTGGCGGTAATTATGGTGCTGCATATTATCCAACTCAGCAGGCGAGGAAGGAAGGTTACGACCAGGTGTTATGGACAGATGCGAAAGAGAATAAATTTATTGAAGAATCAGGAATGATGAATGTGATGTTTGTAATTAATGATGTATTGGTTACTCCTCCTTTATCCGATTCAATATTGGATGGTGTTACAAGAGATTCGTTATTAACCCTGGCAAAAGATCTTGGTTACAAAACAGAGGTACGGCCTGTTGCTGTTGCTGAACTTGAAACTGCATTTGCTGCCGGAACGCTTACCCAGGCATTTGGCGCCGGCACTGCAGCCGTTGTAGCACCTATTCAAATTATCAATATTAATGGCACTGATTTCAGGTTGCCGGAATATGATGCTGATAAACTGTTGTATAAATTAAAAAACAAACTGGAAAAAATACGCTTGGGTATTGATGCGGATGTGCATGACTGGAATTATATTATTTAGCTTTCCTTGTGCCCAATATACTTTTTCCATTTTTCAATAACTGCCTCAATATCTGCGGGCAGTTCGCTTTCAAAATGTACCGGCTTTAAAGTTGTAGGATGAATAAAGCCCAGCTCTTTTGCATGCAGTGCCTGTCGTTTGCACAGATCAAAACAATTATCAACAAATTGTTTGTATTTGGTAAACACGGTTCCTTTTACAATTCTGTCGCCGCCATAAAAATCATCATTAAAAAGCGGGTGGCCTATCAGCTGCATATGCACCCGTATCTGGTGCGTACGGCCCGTTTCCAGCCTGCATTCTATCAGCGTTACATAATTATATCTTTCCAGAACTTTGTAGTGGGTAATGGCATCTTTACCATGGTCACCATCAGGGTAAGCCGTAAATAATTTGCGAAACCGCTGATGCCTGCCCACGTGGGCAATTACGGTTCCTTCATCTTTTTCCATATCGCCCCAAACCAATGCAATATACCTGCGGTGTACCGTGTGGTTAAAAAATTGTTTGGCCAGGTCGCTCATGGCTTTTTGGGTTTTTGCCATCACCAGTAAGCCGGTAGTGTTTTTATCAATACGGTGTACCAAACCAAAACGGGAAAGTGTGTCTTCATCCAGGTTGGGATTTTGTTGTTTTAAATAATAAGCAACAGCATTTACTAAAGTGCCATTGGGATTTCCGCTGCCGGGGTGCACTACCATGCCTGCCGGTTTATTAATGATGAATATGGTATCATCTTCGTATTGAATATTAAGCGGGATATTTTCAGGAATGATTTCTGAACTATCGGGTGAACGGTTATCAAAAACAACGATCTTATCAAAAGCTTTTACTTTATAATTATTTTTTACCGGCTTTTCATTCACCAGCACCATTTCATTATCAATGCCCTGTTGAATTTTGTTACGTGTGGCTCCCTCAATGCGGCTCATTAAAAACTTATCAATACGAAGCGGCTCCTGGCCTTTGTCAATGGTGATGGTCAGTTTCTCATATAACTCCTCCGATTCCGGTTGTTCATCTTCAATATCCATTATTTCTTTGCTCATTGAGTAATTTATTTAATTTTCGTAAAACTCCTAACTCCTAACTCCTAACTCCTAACTCCTAACTCATAACTCATAACTCATAACTCATAACTTATAACTCCTTTCATTTATCTTTGCAAATTAAAACATTGCAGTGGATAAGCAGAAAGTGATATTTAAAGACCTCGGAATTATTGACTATAAAACTGCATGGGATTACCAGGAAGTATTGCTGCAGGAGAATGTAAAGATCAAATCGGCAATACGCAATGGGCAATCGGCAATGGACAATCGGCAACAGGCAATAGACAATGAGCAATATGCAATAAGCAAAGAACACCCCATTCCTAATTCCCAATTCCATACTACCAATTACTTTCTTCTTTGCGAACACCCACCCGTTTACACCCTTGGCAAAAGCGGTAAAAAAGAACATGTACTTATGAGTGATGATGAGCTGGCAGCAAATGACATTGCTTTTTTCAATACCAACAGGGGAGGCGATATTACTTTTCATGGCCTGCAACAAATAGTAGGTTACCCAATATTAGACCTCGAAAAATATTATACTGATATTGGTAAATACCTGCGTAACCTGGAAGAAATGACCATTTTAACCATTGCTGAATATGGTATTAAAGGGGGCAGAAGCAAGGGTGAAACAGGGGTTTGGATTGATGCAGATATTCCCGGCAGGGAAAGAAAAATTTGCGCCATTGGTGTACGTTGCAGCAGGTGGATAACCATGCATGGTTTTGCCATGAATGTAAATACCGACCTGGATTATTTCAACAATATTATTCCCTGTGGTATAGAAAACAAACATGTTACATCTATAGAAAAAGAATTGGGTTATGCAGTTGATTATGCAGCAGTAAAAGAAAAAGTGAAAACCAATTTTGAAAGGGTTTTTGAATCAGAACTTGTTGGTTGATTTTAAATTGACAACCGGTTTTTTTATATCCTTCGGGATATAAAATTTATTTTCTTCAAACAACAGGTCGTTTTTATAAATTTCAAAAACATACCAGCCGGCATACTTAAAATTTACTTTTTCAATGATGAAGTAATCATCAGTAACATTCTTTAAAGTAAATACTGGTTTATAATCTTCGGTAAAAAATTTAACTGTAAATTTATTTGCCTTTACATTTGGCAGTTTCATCACAATATTATTTTCTTTATCTGTATAAATCCTTTTACTGGGGTATGTAATAACTTCGTCAATAATATCCTGTTCAATAACAATAACCGGCGGTTTTGTTGTAACAGGTTTAATGGCCTTGCGGGTTTTGGAAGCAGTTTTGGCCTTTTTTGCAGCAATTATCAGCGCTGCTTCTTTCTGTTTTCTTAATTTTTCTTCCTGCAGTACAATATTCTTTTCGTACAGCGCATTAATTTCCAGTATCAGCTGACTGTAATCAACATTGTTATTTATTTCAGGTCTTTTTGATTCTGTTAAAATATAAATACCGGTATCAAACCCGATGAATAAACGGTAATACATTTTATTATAAGGCGGATTAACATCAGTGAATCCGTTTACAGTGTTTTGCGGATTAAATACCGAGGCAATACTGGTGAAATTATTGATACTGTCGTACGAGCGCTGCACACTGATACCATTAACATGTTGCGGATAACTGTTAAGCCATAAAACACTGATCTCACCATAATTGTTTTTTAATGTAAAATCGGGAAGCACTGCCTGGGCAAAGAGCCTGCCATGTGATAAAATAGTTGCCAGTACCAAAAAAAGATAAATTTTACGCATAAGGTTGAATCAAAATCAAAACAATAATGTGTTTAAAGGTAAAGATTTATTTCCCTGTAAACCGCCGGTATGCAAACATATAATTTTACTTTCTTCTTTAAATTTATCTTTTTTAATACTGTCTGTAATACCATACATCATTTTGGCTGTATACACAAAATCAAGCGGTAGCTTATGTTGTAGCCAGCAATGGTTCATAAATTCAGTTAAAATGGTTGTGTTTTTTGCATATCCTCCAAAATGATATTCATTTAAAATTAACAGGTTTTTAAATGGATGCGGTATGCCCGTTAATTGTTTTACATTTTCATGTATATCTGTAATTCCTTTTAAAACGGGTATACCAATCACATATTGCCCGGGATTTGCTGCAAGTAATATTCCGGCCAAGGTTGTACCGGTGCCGGTGGCCATACCAATATGGGTGTAATTTTTATCTTTCAGCAATTCAAAAATTAATGACGCACCTTTTGCACCAAGTTGATGATACCCGCCTTCGGGTACAATAATACAGTCACCAAACTCATTCCTGAGGTCGTTTATAAAAGCCGGATCTTCTTTTGCATCGTAGGCATGCCTTGAAATAAATTTTAACTCCATGCCATCTTCCATACATTGCTGAAGGGTTGCAGAAAACTGTTCAGGCCTTTCGCCCCTTACAATACCGATACTTTTTAATTGTAACGATCTGCAGGCAAAAGCTGTGGCAGCAAGGTGGTTGCTGAAAGCGCCGCCAAAAGTTAAGATTGTTTTATGTTCCGATTGTAATGCTTCTTCCAGAAAATAATGAAGCTTGAATATTTTATTGCCCGATACCAGCGGGTGTATTTTATCTAAACGTAAAACAGAAACAGTCACCTGCTTTTGTACATACAGGTCATCTTGTAATTCTTCAATATCAGCTTTAGAAATATCAAAAAGCATTTCGGGTAAAACTAGAGGTTTATAGTATTTTTGCCCTGCAAAAATCAATAAATAATTCTTCAATCGATAATTTAATTACCCATGCAACCAACTCTTTTAATTTTAGCAGCAGGAATGGCAAGCCGTTATGGAAGTATGAAGCAGACAGAAGGGTTTGGCCCGGCCGGCGAAACCATCATGGATTATTCCATCTATGATGCCATCAGGGCGGGTTTTGGAAAAGTGGTGTTTATTATACGCAAGGATTTTGCCGAAGGATTTAAATCAAGTTTTGAACCCAAACTCGCCCGAAAAATAAAGACTGAATATGTGTACCAGGAAATGGATTCATATTTAGATGGATTGGAAGTACCGGGTGGAAGAACCAAACCCTGGGGCACAGCCCATGCGGTGCTTTGCGCAAAAGAAGTGGTTAACGAACCTTTTGCTGTAATAAATGCTGATGATTATTACGGTGTAGATGCTTTTGTAAAAGCTGCAGATTTTTTAAATAACCAGTGTAATGAAAAGCATTATGCCATTATTGGATACGAACTGGAGAAAACGCTGAGCGATCATGGATCGGTAAGCAGGGGCGTTTGCCAGGTAGATGATGAGTATAACCTGATCAGCATTAAAGAAAGAACAAAAATTTATAAACAAGATGGCGTTATAACTTATGAAGATGAAGCAGGTAAGCATACCGTACTTTCTGATTCAAGTGTATCTATGAATTTCTGGTGCTTTCATCAAAATTTGTTTGATACAACAGAACAGTTGTTTCTGGATTTTGTAAA
>JANOVD010000168.1:0-7229 GCA_031417255.1 Chitinophagaceae bacterium | reverse complement strand
ACAAAATAATAAAAAGATATACATTGAATAATGCGGGTATGGTGTTTTACCAAATTGCATAAATCAGGTTAAATATTTGTAACTTGAAATCAATATTTTTCAAGACGGATGAACAGCGGGACAGATACCATGAACAAGATAATGCTTCGTTTTTAAAAAAGATATTTTATTACCCGGTTTTTATGTTCCCGATGCCGTACCGGTTTGAAATTACTATCCACCACTTAATTAATTGAAATTTTTTAAATAGATACTATGTTAAAAGATACAATTGCCGAACTGTTTGAAAGAGACCTTCAAAAACTGAGAACAGAAATAAATTTATATAAGAGTGAAGATGACCTGTGGGTCATTAAAGAAGACATCAGTAACAGCGCCGGCAATTTATGTATGCACCTGCTGGGTAACCTCAACCATTTTATTGGTGCCACATTGGGCAACACTTGCTACATAAGGCACAGGGATGATGAATTCAGTTTAAAAAATATTCCACGCCGGGATTTGATCATTAATATTGATAACTGTATCCTGGTTTTAAACAATACGTTTTCCAAATTAACTGATGCCGCCCTGGAAAAAGATTTTCCGCTGGAGAAACATGGTACAATTGTTAGCACCACACATATGCTGCTGCATCTTTTCGGGCATTTAAGTTATCATCTCGGACAGATCAATTATCACAGGCGTTTACTTGATTAAGAAATTATTCGGGGAATCTTTTGCTCCAGCAATATCAGGTCTGCCAGCACAAAAGCGGTAACTGCTTCTAAAATTACCGGCACCCGCAATGCAATGCACAGATCGTGGCGGCCTTTAACAGAAAAATTTTCAACGGTATCTGTTTCTATATTTAATGTCTCTTGTTCAATTGGTGTAGAGGATGTGGGCTTGATGGCAATACGAAAAACCAACTGGTTGCTGTTGGTTAAGCCACCAACAATACCCCCGGCATGGTTGGTAAAAGTTTTGCCCGATTTATCTGCTATGGCATCGTTATGTTTACTGCCAAACATTTTTGCAGCCGCAAAGCCGGTTCCAAATTCAATGCCACGTACTGCAGGTATGGCAAACACGGCATGGCTTATCAGAGATTCTGCCGAATCAAAAAAAGGCTCACCCAATCCAACCGGTAATCCACTTACGCTGCATTCAATAATGCCACCTACAGAATCTTTCGCATCAATGGCTTTTTGTAATCCCTTATCCAAGTCAGTTTCACCTCCTATTTCGTTAATATAAGATTGCACGGTTGTTCCTCCTCCTTTGGAGGAGGTTATGAGGAGGCGTTTTGCTACCACACCGGCTGCTACCAGGCAAACCGTCAATCTGCCGCTAAAGTGGCCGCTGCCACGGTAATCTTCATTACCACCAAATTTTTTTGAGGCAACAAAATCGGCATGGCCGGGCCTTGGCACATTACGTTGCTTTTCATAATCGGCACTGCGGGTATTATTATTTTCAAATAAGATGGTAATGGGAGCCCCCGTTGTTTTACCATTAAACAAGCCGGTTTTTATCTGTGGTATATCATCTTCTTTTCTTGGCGTAGTCCCTTTTGCACCGGGTTTTCTTCTTTCAATATCCGCAGCAAAATCATCAACAGATAATGGCAAACCTGCAGGGCAACCATCAATGGTTAATCCAACACAATCGCCATGCGATTCGCCAAAAATATGTATCCTGAAAATGCGGCCGAATGAGTTCAATGTTTATTAGTTTAATTGTTTACTGGTTTATTGCCCGCCCGGCTGAACGCCGTTCGGACGGGGTAAAGATACATCAGCCTTCAGCAATTTCAAATCTTCATAAAAACCGGGATAAGATTTATTTACTGCTTCCGCATCATCAATGATTGTTTCTCCATCGGCCTGTAATGCAGCAACTGCACAAGCCATGGCAATACGGTGGTCGTGATGCGAATGTACTATCGCCCCTTTTAACCCTCCTCCACCTTCAATGATCATTAAATCGTCCTGCAGTTTTATCGTAATGCCCATCTTTTTAAATTCCTGCTGCAAAGTTATTGCACGGTTACTTTCTTTATGCAACAAACGGTTTACTCCTTCTATAACTGTCGTGCCTTTGCAATAAGCTGCCAAAGCAACAAGTGGCGGAAAAAGATCAGGGCAATCGGTTGCATTAAAATGAAAAGGTTTGCCTTCCTCGCCCAATGCTGCATTAATAATTATTTGTTCTTCTTCTATCGAAATATTTACGCCGCAATCCATCAACGCTTTTAAAATTGCTTTATCGGCCTGTGTTGAAAAAAAATCCAATCCTTTTACAGTAATTCCTCCGGCTATGGCTCCGGCAACCACTAAGAATGCTGCACCGCTCCAGTCGCCTTCTACTTTATAGGTTGGTGGTTGGTGGTTTATTGTTTGTGGTTTGATGAGGAACTTCTCATAATTGATATTTTCAACATCATAACCAAACTGTTTCATCATCTGTAAGGTGAGATCTATGTATGGTTTGCTTTTTAAATTCTCCACAGTAATGGTAACCGGTTTTGTGGCTGCTTTTGCATAAGCCATTAACAAGCCGGTTAAAAACTGAGAGCTTAAAGAACCATCAATGGTAATATCAACAGGCTGTAACGGGCCTATTATTTTTATAGGCAGATGACCATTGTTTGATTGAATGGAAACACCCAATTGCGGAAATATTTCGTCAAAAAAATGCATGGGGCGGTTTAATAAACTACCTGTTCCGGTAATAATAATTTCTTCAGATGATAAAGCTGCAATGGGTGCAAACATGCGGATGCCGAGGCCGCTTTCACCACAATTGAGAACCCCAGCCCCCTCACGCCCCAAGGGGGGATTTTTGGAGTCTATAATCAATAAGTTTTCTGCTTCTTTCCTTACAATTTGTGCCCCTAGTTTTTGGATGATATCAAGCGCCGCAATATCATCATTACTTTTTCCGGGATTTATTAAGGTTGTATCTCCACCCGCCAGTAAAGCCAGCGCACAGGCCCTTTGCATGCTGCTTTTAGATGCAGGTGCTGTTACAGTGCCGGAAATAAGAGAAGGCTGAATGGTTACAATCACTATACTATTTCTTTAAAATATTTTTCCAGTTCGGTTAAAGAGATAAACTTTATTTCGGCGTGGCCGATATTTTTTAAAAGAATGAAATGTATGCCGTCATTTGCACGTTTTTTATCCATTTTCAACACTTCAAAAACCTTTTCATGATCGGTTTCAACATCAACCGGCAAATGATATTGGTTCAGCAGCTTCACAATTTTTGCAGCATCGCTGTAATGAAACCCATTTATCTTTTCTGATAAATTACAGGCTGCAACCATGCCTATGCTTACTGCATGTCCATGCGGTATTGCATGTAAATTTTCCAGCGCATGTCCAATGGTATGTCCAAAATTTAAAATTTTCCGCTCTCCCTTTTCAAATTCATCACCGGTTACTATCCGGGCTTTGATCTCTACATTTTTCTCGATCAGATCTGCAATTAAAGTTTTATCAGTTTGATACTCGTGCAATGAATATTTTTCCAGTTCCGAAAACAGCAGCGCATCTTTTATGCATGCATGTTTTATGATCTCTGCAAAGCCATTTACCCATTCTTTAACCGGCAGTGTTTGCAAAAAACTGTAATCGTAAAAAATAAATTCGGGCTGGTTTATAGTGCCAACCATATTTTTGTAAACACCAACATCAATACCGTTTTTGCCGCCAACGGCTGCATCTACCATGGCTAAAATAGATGTTGGAACAAGGCCAAATTTTATACCCCTCATATAAACAGATGCCACATAACCGGTAATATCGGTTACCACGCCTCCACCTACGCCAATTAAAAAAGTATTTTTATGGGCACCCAGATTAATTAACTCCTGAATGATTTGGTTAAAAGTTGCCTGGTTCTTATATGCTTCGCCTGCTGCAAATTTAATAACCGGAAAGCCGGACATTTTTTTTGCATGAAGCTCAAAAATATGTTCATCTGTAATGATGACAATATTTGCATCTTTTACCAAATTATTGATAACTGAAAAATCAGCATCAAAATAACAGGTTACCGTTTTTTGTGAAAATGTATATTCAGTTTTATGCATAATAAATTATGAGTTCATCACTTTATTCTGATGATGAATACTTTCCAGGTGCACCGCATCAAAATATCTGGTAATAAATTCCTTTGTAAGCCCCAGCACTTCTCCTTTTTCAAAAGCCCTTTCCAGTATCTCGTTCCATCGGTTGGTTTGTAAAATGGTAATGTCGTTATCTTTTTTGTATTGCCCAATCTTATCAGATAATTTCATACGTTGCCCCAGCAATGTCAGCAATTCATCATCAACCTGGTTTATCTGTTCACGTAAAGTAGTTAAGGCGGTAATAAATTCCTGCACTGTGGTGCTTTCCTGCCGCCAAACCAGGCCATCAAGTAATTCCAAAAGTCTTTCTGGTGTTACCTGTTGTTTAGCATCGCTCCAGGCGCTGTCGGGATCAATATGGCTCTCCAGCATCAGGCCGTCAAAATCAAGATCAATGCTTTTTTGAGAAACCGATTGCAATAGTTTTCTGTTTCCACAGATATGCGAAGGATCGCAGATAAGCAACATACCCGGATTTCGGCGTTTCATTTCTATTGGTAAATGCCACATGGGCGCATTTCTGAATTCGGTATTACCGTAAGACGAAAATCCACGGTGTATCATGCCCACCTGTTTTACCCCAACTTTTTGCAGGCGTTCAATTCCTCCACTCCACAATTCCAAATCAGGATTAATAGGATTTTTAATCAGTACCGGAACATCCACACCACGCAATGCATCGGCTACTTCCTGCACGCTGAATGGGTTAACTGTTGTTCGGGCGCCAATCCAAAGCATATCTACATCAAACTTCAATGCATCTTCAACATGCTTTGCTGTAGCCACTTCCACCGTTGTTGGAATACCGGTTATTTTTTTTGCCTTTGCCAACCATGGTAATGCAACAATACCGTTTCCTTCAAACAGCCCGGGTTTGGTACGTGGTTTCCAGATTCCGGCACGCAGTATATCAACTTTGCCTGTTTTTGCAAGCCGTGTTGCAGTTTCCAGCATTTGCTCTTCGGTTTCGGCACTGCAGGGCCCACTGATGATGAGCGGACGTTTATTCCATTTTTCCTGCATCAACTCTTTCATAGTTTCTACATCTGTTTGCATTGTAAAATTAGTTTTATGTTCCCAGTCCTGATAATTATCGGGATAATTCTATTTAACATCGTTGCATCGCACTCTTGTACGTAATTTTCATTATTCAGCATTGAGCGAAGCCGAAATGTTATCTATGAGTTATGAAACATGGTCAGACGAGACGTCAGACCATGTATTAAAATTCATTTCAAATTTTATTTCTCCCTTTCCATGTATCCCAACTTCTGTCCAGCCCTGCAAGCGGTAAAATTTTTCTGCCCGGCTGTTGGGTTCGGTGCCTAACCAAATTTTTTCCTGTGTATGTACAAAATACCAGTCCATCATTATCCTGTGCAGCTTTTTACCAATACCCATTGCCTCAAACTCCGGAAGTATAAAAAGTGCCCAAACATTATTTTCAATCAGATCTACAATAGCAAATCCAACAATTTTATTTGCTGTTTCGCAAACCCAGCCCTTGCCTCTTTTTGTCATGTATTCTTCTACATCTTCATCAGGTACAAGGGCAGGATCGGACAACCGGTTTTCTTTAACAGCATGCCGCACAAACTGTATTTGTGCGATATCTTTTATTTCTGCTTCCCGGTAAATCATTGTTTAATTTTTGAAGCCTCGCAAAGTCCCCCTTCGGGGGATTTAGGGGGCCTTATTTCAAAATTCTTTTGATCTTATTTGCATTTTCAATCAACTCAACCAAATAATCTATATTCTCTTTTTCAATGCTTGCTTTAAATTTTCTTAACTGCGAAATATGCTCATTCAACACATCCAGGACATTTTCTTTATTCTGCATAAAGATGGGTGCCCACATGGCTGCATGGCTTTTTGCCAACCGCACTGTACTTTCAAAGCCCCCGCTGGCGAGCTCAAAAATAGCATCTTCTTCTTTTTCTTTTTCCAAAACGGTTAACGAGAGTGCGTAAGAAGCAATATGTGATATGTGACTTACATAAGCCGCATGTATATCATGCACATCCGAATCCATATACACCAGTTGCATGCCTATTTTTTGGTATAGTTGCTCCACCATTTGCAGTGCATCTGCATCTGTTTTGTCTTTTTCGCATATTACAGCTACCCTGCCTGTAAAAGCATTTTTTTCAGCAGCGGCTGGCCCGTCTTTTTCTGTACCCCACATTGGATGCGTAGCTGCAAACCTTCCACGATTTTTGTTGCCCGCAACAGATTGGCAAATGATCCCTTTTGTTGAACCAACATCCATCAGCACCTGCTTATCAAGTTTATTTAAAATACCGGGTAAAAGCTGCAGTGTAGCATCAACAGGTATGGCAATAACGATCAGCTCACTTTGGCCGATAGCCTCATCTAAAGACAAGGCCACATCAATCCAGCCCAGTTCAACAGCCGTTTTTAAATGATCTGCATTGTTATCAACGCCAATTATTTTTTGGGCAAAGCCTGTTTCTTTCAGCCTGATTGCCAAAGAACAACCGATAAGTCCGGTTCCTATTATAGTTACTGTCATATAAATTAAAAATCCCCCGATAGATTCGGAGGATGTCTTTATGTTAGTCTGTTTAAGTTCAGTTTATAACAAAGGCCCCCGGTCTATTTTTAAAATAATAGCTATAATAAAACCAGGTATTTGAGCTTTTGTTTGTCATTTAATAAATCAAAAGTAGGGTATCTGTATTATATAACAAAAAAATACCCCCCTTAAAAATAAGAGGGGTAAATATGATTGCTTGTCAAAAGAAAAATCTTTATAAAGTCCGGTTAAACAACAAGTAATCAATAACCGGTTTTGATTACTTTGCTACAGCAGGAGAATCAACTTTAACTGCAGGAGAATCAACAACTGGAGCCGGAGCTGGAGCTGGAGTTTCAACTTTTGGAGAATCAACAACTGGAGTTTCAGTTTTGTCGCCATTGTTACAAGCAGCAAAAGTTACAGAAACGATTGCTAAAGCCAGGATTACTTATTTCATTTTGTGTTTTGTTTAAATTTTAAAATTATAATTTGATATTTATACCCAGAACGATAAAAGGTAACCCAAGTTTTTTTAAAAAGTTTATTTTCGTTGTTTTGGGTTACAAATGA
>JANOVD010000167.1:0-4658 GCA_031417255.1 Chitinophagaceae bacterium | reverse complement strand
ATTGATGCAACCACAGGTACATCAACCGCATTAAATATTGAAGACAGCACTTTACGTTTACGAAATGTTACGCTTGCAGGCAATACAGTTAATCTGAAATTTTCAGGAACCGGTGGTGCCAACATTAATTCAGATGCAACTTTAAATACCTGGTTTACCAGCGCATTTTATAATAATGATGTGCTTACTAACACATCTGATGCTAAATTAATTCAGCCTTTTAATTATTCAGCCCCCGATCCAACACCATTTGCAGGCAGCAACGGCAACCAAAAAATATTAACCGGTGGTGGATTTACCGATGCAAAATTTGCCGGCGATACTTTCTTTGATCAAACAGTTACTTTCCGTGGTGCCATCGCTCCTGCAGGCCCGCTTACCAGTTGGTGGAAAGGATGGACAAAATTTTAATTAACACTATTTCATTTTTAAAAGCATCTGCCTGTTGGTGGATGCTTTTTTTAATTTTGCTTCTATGAAGCTGTTAAAAACATAATTTCAGAACTACTTTGTAGTTTTTTTGCCACGAATTACACGAATTTTCACTAATGTTTTTTTTATTCGTGATTATTAGTGTAATTCGTGGCGATAGAAATTCACATGGTGAATTTAAAAAAACATTTTTAGAAAGCTTCTAAGATATTTATTATGAAAATAGTTTTATTTCTGTCTGTATTCATGTTATTCCTTTTTAGCTGTATACAGCAAAACGGCAATTCAAAAATATTAGCCAATTCGTTTATAGACTCTATTATCAGATCCAGCGACAGCAGTTATGAGAAACCATATTACAGAACCGATTTTGTAACAGCCAGTTACTACACAAACAAAAAAGATTCAACAGTATGTCAGCTTATGAAAGATTCGGCAGATATCATCAGGCAAATAATTATTGCAAAAAAAGACATCCGCATTTTTTTTGGTTCCTATTATAAAAACGGCCAGCTGCAGGCCGATTTGCCGTTGGATGAATTTGGGCAATACCACGGCACAGGAACTTTTTATTATGAAGACGGAAACCTGCAAAGCACCGGCAGTTTTAACCAAGGTTTAAAAACGGGCACCTGGAAAGTGTATGATGAAAAAGGCAAATTAACTGCCACAGACACATTTGACAAAAACGGCCAGCTTATTCAAAACCATCAGCCCTAAACCATAACATTTACTTAATTATTTTTTGTACTTACGGTAACAATCAGGTTATAATTTACACGCTATCAGTTAGTTTGAACAGTTCCGAATTTTTTCCTTAGAAATTAGCAATCATGCTTGTCCCACCCGTTATTCTTATCTGGGTGGCTTTTTTTCAATATTAATTTAATGTTACCAAATTGTTACTATGCACATTTAAAGCACATTCTTTTTCATATGGGTGTTTTAAAATAAATTGAAATTAATTTCACAGTTGCTTAAATCAAAAAATTACAGTTATGAAATGGGTTAATGTTTACAATACTTCATCAAAAGAAAATTTTGAATTGTGGGAAGATGAAAAAGTACTGGCCGGTATTTCGTTCAGCAAGCAAACCAGATTTGTAAGAATTGTTAGTGGCCTTGGCAAAAGAATGTTCTCGTTCGAGAAAAAAGGATTTTTAACTCCCCGCAAAGTTATCAGGAATGAATACGGAATTAAACTGGGCAAAGTTGAAGAAACCAGGCCAGGTACCGGAAAAGGTATAGTAGAGTTAAACGGCAAAAAATATACTTATATTTTTAATCAGGATAATACCGGTGATTTGGTTTTGTATGATGAATTGATGAAAAAAAACCTGTTGAGCTGCAACTTTAAAGCCATTACAAATACAATCAGCAAAACAAATTCATTTTTAGATACCCGGTTCTCCAGCCTGCTGCTGGTACTTTGCTGGTATGCGTTTCAGCCGCATCATCATATACCAATTGGAAAGTAGGCTTCATAATATCAATTAAATTTCTGTACAGAACTATTACCCGGTTGTTGTGCCTGTGTAAATAAACACTCCCAAAACAAAACCTTGTTTTTTAATAATTTGATAACGTCTTCTTAGCAGTCCCCTAACTATATAAATTGATTTTTGTATTGGCAATCACACATCCGGCAAAGCCGGTATTTGCCGCTGTTAATTAAAATCTTGATATTTACAGGATATTTAGTTGCATATTCATTTCCCTTTTTTACATTTGACTAAGCAATCAACAGGTTTGAAATGTGCGTTACGTTTCATCCTTGTGCCGGTTTACCTTAACGTAGCATTTTGAAATGAAAAAAATTACACAAGCAGTTGCCGCCAATTTGCAATTCAGCATCGGTTTTATTATAATGCTGCTGATAGCTGCAATATTTTTATATGTAAATAAAGATAAACAGGCGTTTTTAATATTAAACAGCTATCATAATAACAGCCTCGATATTTTTTTTACCTATTTTACACATATTGGCAATGGTTTTTTTTCAGTTATCCTGGGTATTATCTTTTTATTTACAAAAAGAGTTTTGCTGGCACAAAAAGTAATTGCTGCATACCTGCTTTCCGGAATTTTTGTACAAATAATAAAACACCTGGTGTATGCCCCACGGCCCAAAATGATCTTTGATCCCACGGTTTACAGTAATTTTATAGATGGCGTAACGCTGGCAAATGCTTCGGGGTTTCCTTCGGGGCACACCGCATCGGCCTTTGCACTGGCAGCCATTTTAGCAATACATACAAAAAACAAAAAAATCACTTTCCTTTACCTTGCTGCAGCAATATTGGCTGGATTTTCACGGATATATCTTGGCCAGCATTTCCTGTCAGATGTAATTGCGGGCTCCCTGATCGGTGTTATTTCAGCATTTGCAGTACATTTATTTATGCAAAACTCAAATTTTAATACGCCGCTCAGCAAACTATTACAAAAGGTAAAATTTTAACCGGTTAAACTTATGAGAACCTGGCTTGTGAAAAACCAAAAGCAAATTAAAAAAACCGCTATCCTTTTATTGAAGATCGCTGTATCTGTTTTATGTTTATGGTATATTTCCCGTAAAATAAATTTTACGGAGATTTATAATTCACTGCTTATTTCCAACTGGCTTTTATTAATACTTGCTTTGGCTTCTTTTATACTCTCAAAGATCCTGGCTTCTTACAGGCTTAATATTTATTTCAGGCAAATAGGTTTACAGCTTTCAGGAAAAATGAACCTGAAATTATACTGGCTTGGCATGTTCTATAATCTTTTCCTGCCCGGATCAATCAGCGGAGATGCTTATAAGGTAATCCGTTTATCAAAACATTATACAGTTTCTTTAAAAAAAACTACGGCAGCGGTTTTACTCGACCGCCTGAGCGGTTTATTTGCATTATGCATTTTGTCTGTAGTGCTTTGGGTCATTGTATTTAAATTCGGGTTTTATTCATGGGCAGTAACCTGTTTCGCTGTTGTTGCCGTTCCGGTTTTTTACCTGGTGATAAAAAAGTATTTCAAATACTTTCTACCCGTGTTCTGGCAAACATTCATGCTTGGATTTGCAGTACAGATTTTTCAGATCGTTTGTATGCTTTGCATTATCCTGGCTTTAAACATTCCAACTGCACACCTGTTTGAATATTTATTGTTGTTCTTAATATCATCTGTTGTAGCGGTGTTGCCAATAACCATTGGTGGATTGGGTGCCCGTGAAATGGTTTTTTACTGGGGGGCCGGTTATTTTTTACTGGACATGCACCTGGCGGTAACTGCCAGTATTTTATTTTATTTTTCTTTGGTAGTTTCTTCCTTATCAGGAATGCCATTTGTATTTTTAGATCCGCTGAAAAATAAAAATGAACAATCACTAAACATTGCCGATGAACCAAAACAACAGCAATAAACAAATAATAATTCTATTCATTATTGCAGCGATATTATTGTTCGCCGGTTTGGGCAGTTCGCCAATTTATATACTTGACGAAGCCAGGAATGCACAGTGTGCCCGTGAGATGATGGAAAATAATGACTGGCTTAAACCAACATTCAACGGCGAACTAAGGGCGCATAAACCACCCATGCATTATTATTTTATGCGTACCGGGTACAGCATCTTTGGAACCAATGAATTTGGCGCCCGTTTTTTTTCGGCAATAGCAGGTTTTTTTACGCTACTTATTACTTTTTACTTTACCAGAAAATATGTGTCGAAGCTTGTTGCATTAATGACTGTTGCTTTTTTACTAAGCTCTATTCATTTTCTTTTTGAATTCCGCCTGGCAGTACCCGATCCATACCTCATCTTTTTTACCGTAGTTGTTTTCTTTTCATTTTTCGAATATGTGCAATCCAGTAAATTTTTATTCCTGCTGGCTGCCGCTGTTGCGGCCGGCATGGCGGTATTAACCAAGGGTCCGGTTGCATTGGCATTACCCATGTTAGCTGTTTTCATCTGGCTTTTATGGGAAAGAAAACTGAACATATTATTAAGCTGGAAAACGATTGTTGCATTTGTAATTGTTTGCCTGGTAGCTGTACCCTGGTATTGGTTAATACACCGGGCTACCAACGGAGTATTTACGCAGGAGTTTTTCTTTACCCATAATTTAAACCGCTTTAGCGATACTATGGAAGGGCATGGTGGCATTTTTTTACTGGTGCCGCTGTTTGTAATAGTTGGCATGCTGCCCGGTTCTGTTTTTATAGGCGAAGCATTTAAAAAAATA
>JANOVD010000166.1:0-1850 GCA_031417255.1 Chitinophagaceae bacterium | reverse complement strand
CATACCCAACATGATCGTAAGTGCGCCGATGAATGAGTCCGAGTTACGTAACCTGATGTACACAGCACAACTGGATTCAAATACACTTCCTTTTGTTATCCGTTATCCAAGAGGAGAGGGCGTTATGCCCGAATGGAAAACAGAAATGCAGGAAATAAAGATCGGTACCGGAAGAAAATTAAAAGACGGAAAAGATATCGCCATCTTATCATTTGGACATCCAGGCAATTTTGCTGCATCTGCAATAAGAGATGTAAGAGCAGAAGGCATTAATCCTGCTCATTATGATATGCGTTTTGTAAAACCGCTTGATGAGGAAATGCTGCATGAGGTTTTCAGCAAATACAATAAAGTAATTACCATTGAAGATGGAACCGTGCTGGGCGGATTTGGAAGTGCAGTGCTGGAGTTTATGAACGAACATGGATACAAAGCCGACGTAAAAATAATGGGCATCCCGGATAGACTGGTAGAACATGGAACC
Source organism: Chitinophagaceae bacterium (assembly GCA_031417255.1). Lineage (GTDB taxonomy): Bacteria > Bacteroidota > Bacteroidia > Chitinophagales > Chitinophagaceae > Ferruginibacter. Next base: position 1,366 of record JANOVD010000166.1, on the reverse strand, counting down.
CCTAAACAATTGTATGATGAAATTGGTATTGATGCCAATGGTATTGTGAATGTTTTAAGAGCAATGGCCGGAGTAAAAATTTCGGTATTAAGTTAACAGAGAATTTAAATGATATTGTAAACCCGGTTTTAAAAGAACCGGGTTTTTATTTTATTTAACAGGAAGAAAAAAATTTTATGGAAACTGCGGCGTTACGAATCTATGCCTTATAAAACTTGTATGAAGATAGCACTCAGAACTTTTGTTGTAACAAGCAGTTTGCTTTTAACCATTTCGGCCTTTGGATATTTTTTTTGGTATAAACCAAAATTCAGCAGCCATTCTAAAGCCAATGTATTTGCTTTTACTCAAAAAAAAGGTAAAGACAACAGCGAAACCTTACTTCGTCTGTATCAAAAATCTGTACATGCTAAACACTATATTAATGCTCATGGTTTTAACGGGCAACTTTGCTTTTTTCTGGATATGCGGATACCATCAGGCAAAAATCGTTTTTTTGTTTACAACCTTGATAAAGATTCTGTAGAAATTGCCGGGCTTGTTACACATGGCAGCGGCATCGGAAATAATTCAGAAACACCAACTTTTTCAAACACGCCAAACAGCTATTGCACTTCACTTGGTAAATATAAGATCGGGAATTCCTACAATGGAAAATTTGGCTTGGCTTATAAATTATACGGCCTGGATAAAACCAACAGCAAAGCCTTTGACCGTTTTGTAGTGCTTCATGCACATTCCTGTGTTCCAAATGATGAAATATCTCCGTTGCCTATTTGCGAAAGCTGGGGTTGCCCTACGGTTTCTCCCGATTTTTTAATGCAATTAAAGACATATATAGATGGATCACAGAAACCCATCTTGCTTTGGATATATTATTAATACCAGCTTCCACCGTCTTTAAAATTTTGTTGCAGCATCGGATCAATTCATCGGTATTTCAATTGCCAATAACTCGGCATCTTCTGTAGCAGTAATTGTAAAACTTTCTGTTTCAGAAATTCCCAAAGCATCTCTTTTATTTAACTGTTGTCCATTTACATTAACTGATCCGTTTATCACTACCAGGAACACGCCATTGTTGGCAAATGAATTTGCATAAGTGATTTCTTTTCCTGCATCAAGTTTGGTTAAAGAAAACCTTGCATCCTGGTTTATCCATAAAGCATTGTCTGCATCCAATGGAGAAACAACCGTTTGCCATTTGTTTGCCCTTTCTGTTACATCAAAAGTTTTTTGATCATACCTCGGTTTTATATTTCTTTCTTTTGGAAACACCCAAACCTGGAAAAGAGTTGACTACAAATTCAACAATCATGAAAACAATATTATTTAAAGCAGCAGACCGGGGTACAGCCGATTACGG